>JAGHYV010000087.1 GCA_017743475.1 Roseiflexus sp.
AAGGAAGAGCGTATGCACGGCAACAAATTGAAACAGATCCTCTCCGATAAAACCACCGGTCGGATCATCGAACGGGTGATCGATATCCAGTGATCTTCCGGATGAGAGATGCCATGACCCTCGACCCTGCCCCTGCACTTGACTATCTAGAGCGTGCCGAATCGATCGTGCGCCGGGTGCGCGAGACTCAGATCGATGCGATTATCGAAGCAGCGCAGATCTGCGCCGACTCGATCGCTGCGGGCGGACTGGTGCATCTGTTCGGCACCGGGCACTCGCGTATTCCGGTGGAGGAAATGTTTCCGCGCCACGGCAGTTTTCCCGGCTTTCATCCGATCGTCGAACTGTCGCTCACCTATCACAACCCGGTGGTTGGGGCAAATGGGCAACGTCAGGCGATGTTTCTCGAAAAGGTTGAGGGGTTCGGTCAGGTGATCATGCGCAATTTTGTGTTTGGTCCTCACGATAGTTTCATGATCTTCTCGAATAGCGGAGTCAATCAGGTAGTGATAGACGTCGCCCTCGAAGCCAGAGCGCGCGGCATGCCGGTGATCGCCGTGGTGTCGGTCGCCCACTGTCTGGCATCGTCGCCGCGTCACAGCAGCGGCAGGCGCCTGATCGATTGCGCCGATGTGACGATCGATACCTGTTCACCGGCTGGCGATGCGCTGGTGACGGTTGAAGGACTGGCATACCCGGTTGGTCCTGGCTCGACAATCGGGTTCGCAGCCGTGGTCAATGCGCTCAAATGTCCGGTTGCCGCCGAACTGACGAAACGCGGTCAGCCGCCGCTGGTGCTGACGAGTGGCGTGCTGATCGAGAACGCTGCGTCGGCGGAACTGTTCGAGCGCACATACGACGACTATTGGGCGCGGGTGGCGCAGGTGTACGGCGGTTGAATATCCGGTGTGTGATGCGTCTGGCAGGCAAAACAGCGCTGGTAACCGGTGCGGCGAGCGGCATCGGGCGCGCAGTCGCCCTGCGATTCCTCGCCGAGGGCGCGCAGGTGGCCGGTTTCGATGTCGATGCCGATGGCTTGAATGAGACATGCGCACGGAGCGATGCAGCAGATGCGTTCCTGCCGGTTGTGTGCGACCTGACCGATCCATCACAGGTGGATCAGGGCGTGTCACGTGCGATAGCGACCCTGCAACGCCTCATAGTCGTCTTCAACGGCGCCAGTGCAAGTGGACGGCGCTGGGGTGATGGACCCGTCGGCGCCTGTACGCTCGAAGGATGGCAACGGACGCCGGACGTGAACCTGACCAGCGTCTTTCTGATGTGTCGCGCTGCGCTGCCGCATGTGCTGGCAGCTGGCAGCGGATCAATTATCAATCTCAGTTCTGTGCTCGGCACAGTCGGTGGCGATGCCGATTTCGCCACCCATGCCCATGCTGCTGCAAAAGCAGGGATCATCGGACTGTCGCGCGCAATGGCGTTGTACTATGCGCCGCACGGGGTGCGGGTCAATGTCATCGCCCCGAGACTGATTGCAACGCCGATGAGCCAACGGGCACAGGAGGACGAACGGATTCAGCAGCGATTGGCGCACCTGCAACCGCTGACCGGCGCGATGGGCGCACCCGACGATGTCGCCGGAGCGGCCGTGTATCTGGCATCTGACGAAGCCGCTTTCGTAACCGGCGTAGTGTTGCCGGTTGATGGCGGCTGGACCGCGTGGTGAAGGCGCACTGCTCAATGAGGTGACGCATGGATCTCCCCCTTCTCCCGACCAGTGTCATTGGTTCCTACGCCTGGCCCGCGTGGTTGCACGTCGCTCTCTGGGCGGCGCAGCGCGGCGAGCTCGGACCGGAAGACATGCGCGAAACTCAGGACGATGCGGTCGATATGGCGTTGCGCGATCAGGAAGATGCTGGCGTGGACATTGTCAGCGATGGCGAGATGCGGCGCGCCGGTTTTTTCACGGCGGCGTTCTACGGTTTTCTGACAGGACTGCGTGAACTGCCGCCGCAGCGCCGGATCGGCGTCGCCGGTCACGATCAGCGTGAGAGTTACGAGGCCGTTGAGCCGATTACCGCACCGAACGGTCTTGGCTTGCTCGCCGAATTCGATTATGTCAAGCAGAGAACGACGCGCCTGATCAAGATGCCATGTCCCGGTCCGTTCACGCTCGCCGGGCAGATCAAACCCGGCGCGGTCTACAAAACGCGATGGGATGTAGCGGAAGCCCTTGTCCCGATCATCAACACCGAACTCAGGGCGCTAGTCGCCGCAGGATGCACCTTCATTCAGATCGACGAACCCTCGATCGCGGTGCGCCCCGATAACCCATGCGCATTCGTGGAACCTTTCAACGCCACGGTCGCCGGGGTCGATGCGAAGATCGGACTGCACCTCATATTTCGGCAACTACGTCGGGCGTCCCACGGCAAAGCGCACCTATCGCCCGCTCTTTCCACACATTCTCGACGCGCGCGCCGATCAGTATGCGCTGGAATTCGCCAACTGCGAACTGGCTGAGATCGACCTGTGGCGTGAATTTCCGAGCGAGAAGGAACTGGCTGCGGGGCTGGTCGATGTGAAGAACTATTACATTGAAACGCTGGAGGATGTTGCCGGGCGGATCCGGATCGCATTACAGTATGTCCCGACAGAAAAGTTGACGATTGTGCCCGACTGCGGGTTCAGCCAGACAGCGCGCTGGACGGAGCGCGCCAAACTGAAGGCGATGGTGGACGGAGCGCGCATTGTTCGACGCAAACTGACCGGGTGATTTCAGGGCGCAGGAGCGACAACGACAAGAGCCGCCTGGTCGGGCGGCTCCCTTACGCTGCTATGGCTGATGCCACTTATGCGCTAGTAGTTTCCATCAACCGATCCATCAACCGATCTTCAGCATACTCCGTCTCAGCGGCCTCGACACCCAACAATTCTGCGGTGATAAACGCAGCCAGCGCCGGTGAGATCCGACCGTTTTCTACGCCCTCTTCAATGAGCGCCAGAAGATCCTCGTTTGTCATTGTGCCCCCCTTTCTATCCATGCAGTTTACAGACGCGCCATCGCGCCAGGGTTCGTAGATTATACCCGAAATCGTCAAAAAAAGATAGGGGAAGTTTGGACGATTATACACGAATTCCTCTGAAAAAGATAGGGGAACTTTTCACATCCGGTATAATCGCTACGGCGGCGTGTTCTGCGTTGTCAGGACAGTGAGCAGGAGCATATGGGCAAGGCGCTGATCATTCTCAACCCCTGGGCCGGGCGAGGTCATGCTGGCGAACGACGACACGATCTGGATCTGGCGCTCGAGCGGGCTGGCGTCGATTACGATATGGTCATGACCCACACGCGGGGCGGTGCGATCGAAATGGCGCGCCAGGCAATCGAACGCGGCTACAGTGCCGTCGTCGCTGTCGGCGGCGATGGGACGCTCAACGAAGCCGTCAATGGCATCAAGAGCGCAGAAGCAGCAGGCGGACGACGTGTGCCGCTGGGGATTATCCCGCTGGGCACCGGCTGCGATTTCATCAAGGTGCTCGACGGTTTTGTGCCAAATGACATCTATGGCAGCGTCCAGCGCATCGTTCGTGGGCAGACGCGCACCGTCGATCTGGGTCTGGTCCGGGTGGACAACGAACAGGAGCGGTGGTTCATCAATGCGCTGGGCACCGGCTTTGATGCGCAGGCGGCCGCTGAAGCCTTGAAGATCACCCGTGTCAGGGGGTTTGCTGTCTATCTTCTGGCAATCATTCGGGCCATGGCGAACTACAAGGCACATCCAATGACCGTCGAGTTCGATGGGCGTCGAGTTCAGCGGCGATTGCTCTTCGCCAGCATCGCGAATGGCCGCTATCAGGCGGGCGGGTTTCTGCTCACTCCCGACGCGCACATCGATGATGGGTACTTCGACGCCTGCCTAGTCGATAATCTGCGCATCGATGAGATCATTCGTCATATTCCAAAGGTGCTCGAAGGGACGCACACAAAACTGCGCCAGGTGACGATGGCGCGCGTGCGGCACGTCACCATCAGCAGTTCTGCACCGATCCCGGTTGCCACCGACGGCGAGGTGCTTTCCGTCCGCGCGCGTTCGGTGACGGCGGAACTTATTCCCGGCGCCATTGATATTCTTGCGTAGCACACTTACTGATTGCCACGCTCCCCGCGTGCTGCAACGGCGATGCCCGCCAGCAGGATCACGAAGCCGACCAGTTGCAGCGGCGCAAACCACTCGCCAAAGAGGATGAGCGCCAGCACCGCCGACCCGATCGGTTCGCCCAGGAGCGCAACGGTGACAAAGGTGGCGGAGAGGTAGCGCAACGACCAGTTGAAGGCAGTGTGTCCGAGCAACTGCGGTCCAACCGCCAGTCCAAGGATCAACAGGTAGGCAAGCGGCGGGTAGCCGCCAAACAAAGTGAGCGGGTTTGCCGTTCCGGCAAACGCCAGCGCCATCAGCAGCAACACGACAGCGGCGCTTGTGTAGACCAGCCAGATGTACGCCAGCACCGAGACGTGTCGCCGCAGACTGCGCCCAACCAGAAAGTAGATCGAGCCGCCGAATGCGCCGAGCAGCGCCAGCAGGTTCCCCAACAGCGCATTGCCGCCGTCAGGACTGGCGCTGTCGCTGATGCCGATCAGGATGCTACCCGCGATGGTCAGGACAACCCCCGCCATGGTCAGAAGCGACGGGCGCTCGCGCAGCAGCAGCGCCGACAGCAGCGCAACCCACAGCGGGTTGGTCGATACGAGCGCAACCGACGACGCGACCGAGGTGTATGCCAGTGATGAGATCCAGGCAGCGAAGTGGACTGCTAGGAAGACGCCTGAAACGACGCCGAGCAGAAGATCGCGCCGTGAAAGGCGGCGCAGTTCATTTCCCGCGCGCGACCAGGCGATGGGTAGCAGGATGATCGCTGCCAACCCCAAACGACCAGCAGCGATCGTTATCGAGGGCATCTCCATTCCCTGCGCATAGCGGATCATGATCGCAGCAGCAGCAGCGACTATCACCCCGCTGAAGAGCACCAGATACGGCAGTACCCGCGTCAGGCGGGTGACAGGGCGTTCAGTCGCCTGTTCGAGAACCGAAGATTCGGACACGCTTGCACCCTTTCCAGTCGCGTTGAGCTATGCAGTCTCTATAGTATAATGGAATGCATGCCAACCGTGACGCTTTCCACCAGTCCAGGACCACTGATCCTTGAAGCGCGCCGCGAACCGCAGGTCTGCTATGTGTTACTCACCGTGCGTGCTGCGGCAACTGGCGACGCTGGTGCGCGCCCGGTCAATTGGGCGCTGGTCGCAGACGCAAGCCGATCGATGCGCATTCCCATCGTTGATGAGACCCAGTTTCGCTCATTGTTGCGCAACGGCTCAGCGCAAGAGACGCTGGTTGATGGCGTTCCGGTGTGGCAGTTGAGCGGTTCGGCGCCGCAGGAGGTGTGCAAGGCAGCGTCAAGCGCGCTCGATCATGTCGTCCATGCGCTGCACACCGTTGTCGAGCGGCTCGACCGGAATGATCGGCTGTCGCTGGTCGTCTTTGCCGATCACGCACTCCTCCTGATACCGGGGATGGTCGGTTCGGATCGGGTCACGCTGGTACGCGCCATCGAACGGTTGCCCGGTCTTGATCTGGGGGATGGCACAAATCTGGCAGACGGGATTGCGCTGGCGCTCAATCAGATCCGCACCAACCGTAACGCACACCGCGCCAACCGGGTTCTGCTGCTGACCGATGGCTTCACCCGCGATCCGGCGGCCTGTCTGATGCTGGCAGACCAGGCGGCTGACGAACATATTGCCATTACGACTATCGGGTTGGGTGGCGAGTTTCAGGACGATCTGCTGACAGCGATTGCCGACCGGAGCGGGGGAAATGCTCTCTTTTTGAAGCGCGCTTCTGCCATCCCGCGCGCTATCAGCGCCGAACTCGAGACGGCGCGTGCTACCGCTCTGCCAGCGGTGGACATTGCCATCGCCCCAATGCGTGGCGTCATGCTGCGGCGGGTCACCCGCACGCGACCGGTGCTGGCAACTCTCGCTGAGCCGACCGGCGCCGGGGCGTCTGATGTCGTTTCCGTTCTCCTGGGGGATCTGCCCGCTGGATCGCCGGTGACGCTGCTGCTGGAATTCCTTGTACTGGCGGCAAACCCCGGACCGCTGTGGATTGCCGGAGTCGCAGCGCGGTCGGCAGGGGTGCGTCTGGCGGAAGCAGACATTAGGGCGACCATCGCACACGGCGCCCCGCCACTGAGCGACGACGTGCGCGCGGCAGCGGCGCGGGCAATGGCAGCTCGCCTGATGCGTCGTGCAATCGCCGCTTCCGACTCGATCGAAGCGGCGCGTCTGATGCGCGCCGCTGCCGCGCGCTTCGATGAACTCGGCGAATCGGCGCTTGCCGCTGCTGCCCGTGAACAGGCGGCGACCATCGAGCGCAACGGTCGTGCCGCCAGCATTGTCACCCATGAATTAATCTATGCGACCCGCCGACTTGGCGATGCATCCTGAACTTCCGCTGAGGAGAATATATGACGTCGAGCGTGCATCAGGATACGACTGATACTGTCCGACCCGGTCGTTTTGGTCCCTACGGCGGCGCCTACATTCCCGAAACGCTGGCAACGGCAGTTATGGCGCTTGAGCAAGCATATGCGGCTGCGCGTCAGGACCCTGCCTTCTGGGCGGATCTGGATCGTCTGCACCGCAGTTATACCGGAAGACCGACACCACTTACCTTCGCCCAGCGTCTGACGGAATACCTTGGCGGAGCGCAGATCTATCTCAAGCGAGAAGACCTGGCGCATACTGGCGCGCACAAGATCAACAATGCACTCGGGCAGGGGTTGCTGGCGAAACGTATGGGCAAAACGCGGATCATCGCCGAAACCGGCGCCGGGCAGCACGGCGTTGCAACAGCGACCGTGTGCGCTTTGCTCGGAATGGAGTGCGTGGTTTATATGGGTATCGATGACATGGCGCGCCAGCAACCGAATGTCTTCCGCATGCGCCTGCTGGGCGCGGAAGTGCGTGGGGTCGCCAGCGGCTCCCGCACCCTTAAGGATGCCATCAACGAAGCCATGCGCGACTGGGTGACCAATCCGGACTCCTATTATCTGCTCGGTTCGGCACTTGGTCCGCATCCGTACCCAACTATGGTGCGTGACTTTCAGAGCATCATCGGACGGGAAGCGCGCGAACAGATTCTTGCGGCGACCGGGCGTTTGCCCGATGTTGTGCTGGCGTGCGTTGGCGGCGGCTCGAATGCCATCGGCATCTTCAGTGCGTTCATTGCTGATGAGGGGGTTGAATTGCGCGGCGTCGAGGCAGGGGGACGCGGCGCAACCCTCGGTGACCATGCTGCGCGCTTCTCCGGCGGGCGACCGGGAGTGTTGCAGGGAACCTATACGTATGTGTTGCAGAATGACGATGGGCAGATCGGGTTGACCCACAGTATCTCAGCTGGTCTCGACTATGCTGCGGTTGGACCGGAGCATGCGCTGCTTCACGACCAGGGGCGCGCCATCTATACTACAGCCGACGACGAAGAAGCGCTCAACGCTTTTCAGACGCTGGCGCGACTTGAAGGGATCATCCCGGCGCTAGAGAGCGCTCACGCGGTAGCCGAAGCGATCAAGATCGCGCCTGCCATGCGCCCGGATCAGATCATCCTGATTAACCTGTCGGGGCGCGGTGACAAAGACATTTTCACTGTTGCGCGGGCGCTGGGAGTGGAGGTTGGGGGGTGAAGGGTGAACGTTGAAGGTTGAAGGGTGAACGTTGAAGGTTGGGGGGAATGTTGAACGTTGAACGTTGGGTGTTGGGTAGTGAACGTTGAAGGGTGAAGGTTGGGGATTGGGGGGTGAAGGTTGGGCGGTGAAGGTTGAAGGGTGAAGGTTGGGGGTTGATGAGAAACGAAAGGCGTATGGTGGAAAAGCAGGCAACGTTCGGTCTGGTGCAAGTCGGGGTTGTCCTGCTGGCGCTGGCGACGGCGATCATCCACATTGTTCTGGCGCTGCCGACGAACCTGATCATGTTTTACCTCAACGGTGCGGGGTATATCGGATTGACGGCGGCGCTCTATCTGCCTCAACTGGCTGTATATCGTCGCCGCCTGCGATGGGCGCTGATCGGCTACACCGCGATAACCATCGTCGGATGGGCGGTTGTAGGCGAACGCTCCCTGATCGCGTACCTCGACAAACTCATCGAAGTGGCGCTCATTGGTCTGCTTGCGATTGAGGTGAGACAGGAAGGCGAACGTTGACCGGATTCGACATCCACGCTGCGATGGCGATCCTGCGCGCCGAGATGCCGCGTTTCCCCAAGCCGCTGATCGACGGCATGGGCGAGGAAGAGGCGCGTAACCCGTTTCGTATTTTGATCGCCACGATCCTGAGCCTGCGCACCAAAGATACCATGACCGCTGTGGTCGCGCCACGTCTGTTTGCAGCAGCCGACACGCCGGAGAAGATGCTGGCGCTTGGCGAAGACGAGATTGCCGCACTGATCTATCCGGTCGGCTTCTACCGCAACAAAGCGCGCACGATCCGCATGATCTGTCAGATCCTTATCGATCAGTATGGCGGCGAGGTTCCTGCCGATCTCGATGCGTTACTGGCACTGCCCGGCGTCGGGAGGAAAACCGCCAACCTGGTGCTTACCGCCGGTTTCGATCTGCCGGGGATCTGTGTGGATACCCACGTTCACCGCATCTGTAATCGTTGGGGCTATGTGCAAACCAGAACGCCGGAAGAGACGGAAATGAGACTGCGTGAGATTCTGCCGCCGGAATACTGGAAGGAGATTAACGGGTTGCTGGTGACCCTTGGGCAGAATATCTGCCACCCGACCTCGCCGCGCTGTAGTGTTTGTCCGCTGGCGCATCTCTGCGCGCGGATCGGTGTGGAGCGCCGTCGTTAGCAGCGATTTGTATTCCGGAGCGCTTTCTGAAGAGCATGTTATACTACTGAAGCAGGGAGTATTTGCAAGGCTGTTCAGGAAACCGCGTGCTGGAGAAGGGTCACAGGGGTAACCATGTACATACGCTGGATCGTTCGTAAACACAAAAACGCCGGTGCGGCAAACGTTTCGTTCCACGATGCGTATCTGGTGGAAAGTTATCGTGATGAAAACGACTCGCCCCGTCAGCGAACTATTTGTTATCTGGGGAATATCCGGCAGATCGGCGATGAATTTCCGCCGCTGGAGCGCGAAATCTTTTTCCTGCGCGCAGAGCGCATTCTTATGAGCATCCCGGAGATCGATAGCGAGGAGCGTGAAGCGATCCTGGCGTTGCTCCGTCAGAAGGTGCCAGAGTTATCGGAAGAAGAAGCGATCATTGCGTTTCACAACAACTTGCGCTGGTTTGCGCGCTGGATCCGCTCGCGCGGTCGGCGCATCTCGCGCGATGAATTGCTTCGCATGGTCGATACAGCTGCCGAGAGTATCGAGGTGTAAAAGGAGGGGCGCAGCGCTGCTGCGCACCCGGCACCCCCAATGCCTGTAAGGGCGCTGCGGCGCAGCCGGGGGCGCTGCGGCACAGCGCCCCTACGGGAATGTTACCCCCTCCAGGCGATCTTCCAGATCGGCATAGATCGTCTGAAGACGCTCAACGGTCTCGTCATCAGCCTGCCACAGGCCGCGCCCGTAGCTTTCGAGCAGGCGGGCGACAGCGTTGCGCGCAGCGCGCGGATTGGCCTGCGCTAGTCGCTCGCGCATGGATTCGTCGAGCACGAACGTTTCCGCCATCTGGTCGTAGACCCATTTTTCGACAGCGCCGGTGGTGGCGCTCCACCCCAGCAGATAGGTGAAGCGGTTGCCGATCTCAGCAGCGCCAGCATACCCGTGCTGAAGCATCGCTTCGTACCAGCGCGGATTGAGGAGCTTGGTGCGCACTTCCAATCGGATGAACTGATCCGCAGACCCGACACGCACGGTGCCGGTGTAGGTTTCCGCATAACTCAACGGCACGTCGCCGCCGCGCTCGCGCCCCGCTGCCAGTCGGATCGCGCCGCTGTGCCCGTAGTAATGCTGCATATCGGTCAAACCATACTCGACGCTGTCGATCGCCTGGAAGACGTGATCAACAGTGCCGAGCAAGCCGCGCAGCGCTTCGGCAGCTTCCTGCCCGCCGCGCCCGCCGCCGTAGGCGTACCCATTGCGGCGTATATACATGTCTGCCAGGTCGTGCGTGTTCTGCCACTGACCCTCTTCCACCAGTTCGTCTACGCCGGTGCCGTACCTGCCGGGCGCCTGAGTGAAGATGCGCGCAGTCGCCTGTTCCCAACTCAAGCCGCGCGCCTGCTGTTCCAGCGCATGCGCCCGGACGAAGTTCCGCTCCGGCGGTTCGTCCGCTTCCGCCGCGTGGCGGAACAGATCGTCGAGCAGATCGAGACTGATCTGGAAGGTGTCGCGGAAAATGGCGCTGACATCGAGCAGCACATCGATCCGCGGACGTCCGAGTTCTTCCAGCGGGATAAGGTCATAGCGCCAGATTTTGCCCTGCCCGTCGCGTTCAGGGCGCGCACCGACCAACGCCAGCGCCGCGCCGATGCTTTCACCTTCGGTCTTGATCGTATCGAGCGCCCACAGGGTCAGCGCCACTGTCTGCGGGTACGCCCCATTCGGCGAGTGCTGAAGGTGCTGCTCCAGCAGGCGCTCCGCCATCTGCTGACCGCGCGCCAGCGCGGCGTCCGACGGGAGTCGCCACGGATCGATGCTGTGAATGTTACGTCCGCTCGGCAGGGCGGCCACACCGGCGCGCACCGGATCGGCGCCGGGCGCCGGGCGGACATACCCGCCGTCGAGGGCGTGGATGAGCGCATCGAGTTCGCCGGGCGCCTGCGAGAGACCATCGAGCATGGCGCGCCCGTAATCGATGTAGAACTGCGGATCGAACAGCACTCCGACATCATCAGGTCGTCCAAAGGTGTGGAGCCATTCATCGAGATGCAGCGTCTGCCGTTCGATGATAAAGCGCCGCACAAAATCGGCGCGCGCCTGAGCGATTTGCGTTTCAGGCACACCGACGCCGCGCAACACGCTGGCAAGCCCCAGGCGACCCTCGCGTGATACATCGAGAGCTGCTTCGATCAATGCGGCTGCGCGATCCGGCGCTGGTGCTTTGCCAAAGATGTGCAGGCCGTCTAGGATCAACCGTTGCTCGACATCATCCAGATACCGGCGGACACGCTGCAGGAATGCGTCGGCGGCCTCACCGGGGAGCGGCGCCAGGTCAGGGAATTGTGAACTCAGGAATGGCAGCCGCTCGTAGAGGGTGTGCGCGTCATAGTCGTTGCTGCGCGCTTCGTACTGTTCTATTTCGGCGCGGAGGATCGCCAGCTGGCGGTACAATCCCGCACGCGCATACGGTGGCGTCAGATGGCTGATAATCGTCGCGTAGCCACGTCGCCGGGCAATTGCCGCTTCCGCCGGATTATTCAGCGGATATAGATAGAGGTGCGGCACGTCGCCAAGCAACAGATCGGGCCAGCAATTTTCGGTCAACCCTAATTGCAGCCCCGGCATCCACTCAGCAGTGCCGTGCATACCGATGTGCACAATGGCGTCGGCGCGCCAGCGTTGGGTGAGCCAGCGGTAGAACGCCACATACTGATGGTGCGGCGTGAAATCGCGGTCGAACAGCAGGCGCATCGGGTCGCCAGGGACGCCCATCGGCGGCTGAACCGCAATGATGACGTTGCCAAAGGAGAGGGTATCGAGGCGGATCGCATCGCGCCCATGCGGGGCGATTTCTCCAGGAGGCGCCCCCCATTTGCGGTCAATCCGCCCGGCGTGCGGGGCAGGAACAATGGCGTGATACTCTGCCAGCGGCACGACTGTGCGCGTCGACGTGACGGTTTGCGGTTCATCGGCGACATCGAGAGCGGCGATCTGCTGCGCCAGTTCTTCGACCGTTGCCGGAACGCCTTCCACGCGGTACCCTTCGGCGGCGAGGCGCTGAAGGATCGCGTGCAACGTTGCCGGTACGTCGAGGAGCGCCGCTGTACCGAGTTTCCCCAGACCGGGCGGAAAGTTGTAGATCACCAGCGCCACGCGCTTTTCGGCATTCGCTTTGCGACGCAGACGCACCCATCCGGTCGCAAGGCGCGCCGCGCGCGCCAGGCGATCAGGTGTGGCGACGATCCGCTGTTCACGGATTGCGCCAAGCGCCAACGACGCAGTGCTGCCGTCCATTTCCGGCAGGTCGTACATGATCACTGCCTGCATCGGCGCGACGCCATGGGTATGCCAGTGCTCAATCTCCTGCATTTGCAGCGGTTGCATGATCATGTACGGCACATTGATGCCCGCCAGCAGGTTGATCGCCGTCTCGCGGTGCTGCCCCGGTTTGGTTGAACCCGCCGGACCGCCGATGATCGGGAAGCCCATCGTGTTGATGATCAGATCGACCTTCTGCCGCGCCACCCACTCGCGCACCGCGACGTGCGTCTCGATGCCGCTGACCACAATCGGCAGCACCGCCATTCCCTGCGCCTCCAGCGCTTCGATCAGGTCGGCGACATACTGCTGGCGCTGAACGATATGCTTGCGGAAGGCAAGGATCGCCACCAGTGGTGCATCGGCAGGGATCGCGGCGCCCCTTCTGCGCTTCTGTTTCCGATACCACTTCAGGTAGGCGTCGGGGTTGGGGAAGAGTTCGTCGGTTGCGGGATGGAAGCACCCCATCATCGGGATGATGCGCACCGGCGCCACGTCGAGGCGCTCCCCCAGACAGTCGCGCAGGATCAGGCGGACCATCTGCGTCAGGTTGTAGGGATCGGGCTGGTTCCAGTAGATGTTGACGCTGAGCCAGGTGCGGAAGTCCTTCAGTTTGGGGGGCATGAGCGGCAACAGTTTCGCTGTGAGTTTGGTCAGTTTGGTGTAGGCGTAGAGGGTGTCTTCTTCGCGTCCGCGGGTCATCAGGCGCAGTACTGCCTGCATCGGCTTCGGCATCGACGCCCGCCCGCCATTCTGTACGCGATACTCGCCGACGCGGGTGAGCGCCATGACTTCGGGCATGCTCTCGAAGGCAAAGACCATCGGCGTACCGGCACGGTCGATCTGTTCCTTCAACCACTGCGCCTGGTCGCGCATGTTGATCAGGGTGATGAAGAGAACATCCGCCTGCGTGATGGCATCAACCAGCGCCGGATCGCGCCGCTCGACGTGCCCGTCGTGGAAGCGGAGCAGTCGCACCTCGACGCCAGACTGGTGCAGGTTCTGTTCGACCTCTTCCCAGATATGAGCGTTGAACCGCTCCATGCCAAGAATGAAGGTGAGCGTTCTCATAGCGTCCTCGCCGAACTATGGTTGCAGACAGTGCGCGACCTTAAGTATACAGGGCATCCACCGGCAACGCGCGGGGTGAAGCGGAAGTGGAGCATGACTGTTGGTTAAGAAAACATAACCACGCCATCTGCTGGATATGTGTGGAGATTTTGGGTGTGGTATGTGGAGGTGTTGCGCAGCGGGCGTAATGAGGACACGATGCCCTGTGCGCGCCGGAGGCGCGTGCACCCAGGGGCGCCGGAGGCGCGCGCACCCAGGGGCGCCGGAGGCGCGCGCACCCAGGGGTGCCGGAGGCGCGCGCACCCAGGGGCGCCGGAGGCGCGCGCACCCAGGGGCGCCAGTAGGGACGCAGCGGCGTTGCGTCCCTACTGGCGTCGCCAGCGGATGTCGCACTCATCGCGGTTGCCAAGGGCGCGCTGTAACACGTCGATCAGGTGCAGACTCGCGCCGCGCTCGGCGAGCAGCGCCAGGGTATCACGGTTGATATAGAAGTCGGCGTCGGTGGTGCTCTCAATCTCCAGGTTGTCGAACAGGACGCGCATCTCTTTGCCAGTAACCTCATCAATCGGCTCGTCGCTCAGCGCATCAGCGATGGTGAAGCGGTCATCGTCTGCCAGCGGCGGGTCAAACAGGTCGGCAAGGTTGATACGAAATGGCAGAATCCTTATCGACGGCGGCTCTTCAATCACCACTGGCTCGTTCACTTCGTAGAGCAGCGTATCGACAATCACGCGCGCAGCATCGGGACGCCCGATGTTGCGGGTGTTTTCGCGCATACGCGCCAGGCGTTCGGGGTTCTGCAACAGACGATCAACTTTGTAGGCGAGGGTGGTCATCTGATTGCAGCGCAGCGCCACCCCTTCTTCGAGGAGGTGATCACTGTTGCGCTCTTCCTGACCGGGAATAGGCGCGATGATAACCATTGGCAAGCCAGCAGCCATGGCTTCAGAGGAAGTCAATCCGCCCGGCTTGCCAATCAGGATCGTTGCACTCTTCATCAGCGATGGCATGTCGTTAGTGAACCCCAGTAAACGGAAGCGTTTCGCCTGCGGTTTAGTCAATTCGATGAGTTCTTTGCGCAGTTCTTCGTTCCTGCCGCATACCACAACGACCTGTGATGGCGTCTTCATTGTCATGATCTGCTGCACCACTTCGCGCGCCGGACTGATGCCTGCTGCACCTGCCGACACCAGGATCACCGGCAGGTCAGGTTGAAGATGGTAGTGCGCCAGTACATCATCGCGGTTAATCGGCGTCTCAAAAGCGGGATCAACCGGGATGCCAGAGACGGTAATGCGATCCTCCGGCAGTCCAAGCGCTACTAGATGCACCTTTGTTTCTTCCAGCGCGACAAAGTAGCGATTGAAGCGCGGACTGAGCCACATTGAGTGGAAGTCGTAATCGGTGGTCACAATTGCTAACCTGGTGTCAATGGCGTCTTCCGCCAACAACTGCGCCACGATGCCAGCGGGCATGAAGTGGGTGCAGACAGTGATTGTAGGACGGAACTCACGAATGAAGCGGGTCAGTGGGTCGGCATTGATCCGGTCAAACAGCAGGCGGAAGGCGTCAGTTTTCCATGGTTCGTCGCTCGCCTGATACCACCAACCGACGAGTTGCGGATGTTCCTGCACCAACCGCAGGTAGAGATCGGAGTAGAAGGCACGGTACAGTTCGTTGGTACGTTCGAGCGCATCGAGATTGACAAGTTCTTCGACCTGCGGCGAACGTTGAAAGACCTTCTCGAGCGCGGCTGCGGCGGATTTGTGACCGGAACCGGCGCTGGTGGAGAGAATAAGGACGCGATGTTTCATTGTGCCTCACTTTGCTAGCCTGCGCAGGTGAGCTTTGCCCTGGAAGCTGGTATAGAACACGGATCGGCACGGATACGACGGATCAGCACGGATGACGTTTTGTCGGGAAGAGCCCGCGCAGGCGGGCTTCGCCCTGGAAGCTGGAAGAGAACACGGATCGGCACGGATACGACGGATCAGCACGGATGACGTTTTGTCGGGAAGAGCCCGCGCAGGCGGGCTTCGCCTTGACTAGCCGAGGGGTTCACCCCGACGGCACGAGGCGCATATCGGACTTAATTCTCAATCTCCATATGAGCACTGCGCTCCCTCTCTCCGCGCCTTCGCGCCTCCGCGTGAGCCAGTTCGACGTTCCCATCTTCACCATTCAGCGAAACCGCTGCGGGTCGAACAGTCGGATCGGGTGGCGGGTAGCGCCGTCGAGGGCAAGATCGGTCAGGATTTCTCCCATCACACTGGCGAATTTGAAGCCATGACCGGAGCACGGCGAGGCGATAACGACGTTGGGATGCTGCGGGTGCAAACCAACGACGAAGTGCTGGTCTGGCGTTGTTGTGTACATACAGACCGCCGAAGCCAGATGGTTGCCGTTGAGTGTCGGAATGCGATTGGCGATGGCGGCGCGCATGGCGGCGATCTCGGCAGGATGCACCGCACGATCAACGGTGTCGGGGTCGCACGGTTCACCGGCGCGGAAGAGCGCAACCTTGACGCCGCCGGGCGGTCCTTCCTGGTGGGGAAAGCCGTAGAACTGCGTGCCGTCTTCCGCTTCCCAGATATAGATCGGAAAGCGGTCGGGCAGAAACGGCTCAACGCCGCCCTTCGGTGCAAACCAGTGGAGTGTTTGCCGTTCCACCACCAGCGGCAAGCCGAGATCCGCCAGCAGGCGCGGCGCCCATGGACCGGGCGCAACGATCAGGCGTTCGGCAGTATAGCGGTTGCGCGTCGTCGTCACCGTCACTCCACCTGCGTCAGCTTCCCATGCCAGCACTGGCTCCTCAACGTGCAGGTCAGCGCCAAGCGCAGCGGCGCGTTGCAGATGCGCCGCGACGCTGGCTTCGGGACGGACGAAGCCAGCCTGATGTTCATACAGTGCAACGGTTCCCTCCGCTGGACGGAGCGGCGGAAAACGGCGCCGGATCGCGGCGGCATCGAGCAGTTCGTACTCCAGCCCGTGTTCCTGCGCGCTGCGCAGCGCCTCGGTGACGGTATGACTCTCAGGAGAACCGATCATCAACCCGCCGGTGATGGTCAACAGATGCGCGCCGCTATCGTGTTCGATCTGCCGCCACAGTTCATAGGCGCGCAACAGCAGCGGCACATATGCCGGGTCCTCGAAGTACGCCTGGCGGATGATGCGCGACCGACCGTGGCTGGAGCCAAGGGTATGGGCGATAGTGTGGCGCTCGATACCGAGGACGCGCCGCCCGCGCCGTGCTACGTGGTATGCTGCGGCGCTCCCCATGCCGCCGAGTCCGATGATGATCACGTCGTATGCCGATGTCATATCGTGTGCATTGTAGCACATCCCGCCAGCAGAGGAGCGGGGGCGCGGCGGCGGGTGACGAACCGCAGTGTGCCGACCGGGACTGGTATACTGCTGATACTACTTGTGGCGCTCAAGGTACGAGAACTCCTATGGCAACTATTGTACGCTAACCATAACCGATTGAATCCATTATCCAGCAATTACGGAATATCTTGCCTCAACTCCGCGAGGAATATGATGTAGAACGGCTTGGCGTCTTTGGATCGTATGTGCGAAATAAGCAACATGAGTGATATTGGTATTATTGACGCAGCAGGTCTACGCGCTGGCCATAGGCCTATTCCAGGGTTGTTAAGGCGCAGGTGTATAGTACTCTTTTTCCCTCGTCCGGTCAAAGGAGGCTGGGAAGACAAGGCTGCGCAAGTGGAGTGTCGGCCACATAGAGGCCCCGTCCGCTCACGGCTCCTCCCCCATCGGCACTTCCGCCCACGCGACGTCCGGGTTGCCCCGCCCCGCCAGGTCCGCCAGCATCAGATCCAGCTCATCGGGAATGGCGTTGAACTCAAAGCGGATGCGTTGCCACCCCGGTCGCTTGAGCTCAGCGATGGCCACTGGCAGGATGACTGCCCCCAAATCCACCGTCAACGTTGCCCAGTACGCCGAAGGTGTGGGAGTTCGTTGATCGAGCACGCAAGAGAGAGGCTACCCTTCAGCGAGACGTTTGGTCAAAACAATCTCCACCGCTTCATAGCCATAATCTCCGTCATCAGGTATGTCCAATAGTTCCATTGCATTGCAATAGCGCTCTCGCACCGGGATTGGCACGCCATCAGTGTCTTGACTATATTCTACCAGCCATCCCTTTTCGGGCTTGAGCGCATCTAGCCGCTTGAATGTGGGTATCGGCCACTCCTCTCGCCGGAACAGACACGTGCTGGGAATCAGTTGCCATTTCCCCCGTGTAATGCCCAGGTCGCTAAACCAGGCGATCAACACGGCATCCGAAGGCTGCTTGGTCCACGTCTCTTGCTCATCCGGAACGCTTTCATACCGGGGTCCAAAGAAATAGCCCAAGCCTCCTTTCGTTTTGTAACTTCCCCGCACGATGACTCCCAGGGCATATCCTCCATCCTTCAAAGGGACAGCAAACCATTGCCCTTCAGAATACTTGATGTGCTTCTTGCGCGGTTTTCTGTCCATCTGCTCTCCTACTGCATCATTATCTTCAAAGCGCCAGGCTGCATCCAGATATTCCTGACGTCGCGGATTACGTGGGCTAATCGGACGAATCCGGTTCAGGGACGGCCGATACTGCTCGTAGAGCATCTGCTCCCGTCCCCGCTGGACTGCATAGTCATCGGTCCGCCAGTCCACTTCAAATCTTAACTTTTGTTTGATGGGATCGGTACGATGTTGAATCTGACGCTAGGCTAAATTCTCTGTTCGCCCTACATACTGAGTCTCCCCAGTTGCCGGGTCTATCAGCCTGTAGGTGCCTCCTCGCGCTGCTCTTTCAGCATGCTCCTCCGCAATCCCGCTGGCGGCATTTCTTGCCGCCGCTGCCCCCGCCGCCTCGTCCCCCGCCTGCTTAGCGCTGCCGATGATCCCCACCCGCACCAGGTCGTCAAGCGGTAGGACGATGGGGAGCAGGTCGTCCGGTTCAGCGGCTTCGCACGCCGCGGTGAGCGCCAGGCTGCTCGCCGCCGCCTTCTTGTCCGCCGCGCTGGCGTGCGGGTCGGCAAGTGTGCGCGTCGCCTGATAGGCATCCCACGCCGTCCAGCCATAATCAAGCGCCTTGAGCGCGATGACCCTGCCGACGATCAGGAGTGGGATGAACACGGCGTGCCCGTCGGGATCAACGTACTTCAGCGGGTTGTTGTGAACATAGGCATACCGGTTGAGGCTCTGCGGGTTGCCCGGCTCGGGAACGATGCTATCCGGTGAGATGAACCGTCCAAGCGTCGGATCATAGTAGCGGGCAAATACAACAATCCGGTTGCATCAAGCTGCTGCCCGGTGAAGGTACGCGCCGTCAGTCCGATGCCGCCGGTGCGCACCCGTCCCCACGGGTCATAGTGCTGCATTCCTACGAGCGCGCCGCTCGCGGTCGTCGCTGCGCTCACGCTCCCCAGGTGGTCGCTGAAGAGATACAGCGTTCCCTGGTCGCTGCGCCGCACGCCGATGATGTCGGCGCCGAAGCGGTAGAAGTGCGTCGTCGCGCCGCCGACGGTGCGCTCCCAGAGGTCGGCGACGGTGACGACGGTCGCGCCGTTGCTCGTGCGCGTCACCCGCGCGCCGGCGG
>JAGHYV010000088.1 GCA_017743475.1 Roseiflexus sp.
ATTACACGAAAACGATTGAATGAATTTGCAGAGAAGCATCATAACGCCAGGTCTGCGCTCCAATATTAACCGAACCTGCCACTGCTTTGCTCACTGCGCTCGCTCTGTGACAGTAGATGCGCAGGATGTCAGGCAGTTGTACCAAAAATGAGAGCGCAAAACATAAATAGGATCAACGAATGAAGGTCAGATCAACCCCATGAGTCAGAACGCCTGCAAAATTGTCGTTTTGCAGGCGTTTTGTGCATCCTTGCTATTTGGTATGCATTACAGATAATGTCGCACCATCTCGCGCCAGTGCTCGATGCGATGCGCTTCGCCCTGCCAGATATGGAGCGTGTGTGGAATGTCCTTCTCCCACAGCGCTGCGCTGAGGGCGCGATTCGTCCAGATAAACGGGTCTTCCTCGCCGATGACCAGAATGATCTCCATGCGCCGCAGATGCGACAGGATAGTAGGATCCTCAAGGCGCGGAATGAAGTGACAGGGAGTGTGAAAATAGATCGTTTCGTCGTAGTAGCCGTCGAAAAGCGCAGGAAACGAGCCAATGGCAACGGTTAGATCGTATCGTCCGCTCAGTGCGACGACCTTATTGAACAGGTGTGGGTGGCGGAAGGCAATATTGACAGCATGGTAGGCGCCCAAGCTGCACCCGTGCGCGATAACAAAAGGGTTGGGGTTGAGTTGTCGTGAGAATGACAATACCTCTTCGAGAATGTACGATTCGTACTGCACGTGGCGCGCGATGCGCTCGTGCGGCGGTCGGTGGAAGGCATACAGACTTTCGCGATCAATGCTATCGACACAGTAGAGTTGCAGGAATCCCTGTTCAATTGACGGACGCAACGCCTCGACCAATCCCCAGTTTTCGTAATCGTAGAACCGTCCTGCACGGGTTGGAAAGACCAGCACCCGCGCCCCTGCATGTCCGATGATCAGCATCTCCATATCCCGCTGCAAGCGGGGACTCCACCAGCAGTAATACTCTCGTTGCACAGGTGTTCACTCGCTCTTGTATATGGTTCTTCTCTGCCAGCACTCATCGTTGGTCTGCCTGTTTCCGCGTCCTCGCAGTCGGTGATGACTCTCTGCGCCTTGCTTAGCGCGAGAATGTGACATTGAACGTGGTGTGTGCCCGCAGGTCTGGTAAGCGTCATTGCACGATACCAGTAGATTCGACATAATCTCTCAAGAACAGGAGATAGCTGTGCCCTGCCAGTCCTGATACCCTGTAGTGCACTATCCCGAACTGATGTATTGAAACCTCACCCTAAGGGTGTACGATACAGTGGTTAAGGATACATTAAGGACATGTACGGATTTGATTGTGATCGCTTGCATGTTTATCACGCGCAGCACGCTCTACTGCGCTCACAATGTACACTCGTGATGATGGGCGCAGTTTATCGATTGTTCTCCTCGCCCGCGAGTATGGCGACATATGGGCGCAGAACGGCGCGCCACAACCGGTACCCTTCGGAACTCAGGTGTAACCCGTCTGCATCGAACAGTTCTGCGCGCGGTCGCCCGTCGGCGCCCAACATGGGCGTATAGATGTCGACATAATATCCAGCGGGACGCCGCTCCATGAGAAGGCGCGCTTCGGCATTGACGCGCTTTATCTTCTCGCGCAGATTCCAGCGTGTGAGACTTGGCTTGATCGATATGTATGCCACCGGGATAGGACCAAGCGATGCGTCGATTCTGGAGAGCATGGCATACAGGGACTGCACGACATCGTCAGGTGTGCGTCCATCACCAAGGTCGTTTTCTCCGGCATATAGCACAATTGCACCGGGTGCGCACGGCAGGACGAGTCGATCAAAGAAGTGGACGCATGCCGCGAGCGTGGAACCGCCAAAGGCGCGGTTGACCACGGGCCATGGCGTCATATCGTCGCTCAGTGTCGTCCACAGGCGTAGCGATGAACTGCCGTAGAACACGACCGCCCCCGGTTGCGGCGGCGCCTGTTTATGCAACTGTTCAAGCTGACGGACCTCATCTTCGTACCACTCCAATGCCACCTCCCATATACTCAATCTCGACCCGGTCACCCTGTCGCGTCTACGCTCAACTCGCTGCGCCGAACGATGGTTTTCGCTGGTATTATAGTAACAGGGTAAGAAACATACGTTGCGCGGAGACCTCGATTGTGACCGATGCTTGCGATGCCTTTCTTAATGAGTTGCCGCTCCTGCCGTTGCGTGGCATGGCGGTCTTTCATGCGTCGCGCCGGTCGCCGTGAGTCGTCCGGCGTCGATCCGCCTGGTGGACGAGGCGGTCGCATCAGGTATCTGGTTGTGGTCGGCGCGCGGCGCGACGATGACCCTGCACAGTGGTATGCCATCGGAGCGCTGGCGCAAGTGCATCGCCTGGTGCGCCTGCACGACGGAACACTCCGCATTGCGCTCCAGGCATTTGATCGCGTCGTCATTGATCGGGTGACGCAGCAGGAACCGTATCTGCGTGTGCAGGGCACCGTTTACCGGATCATCTCGATAACCCCAGCATAGTAACCTATCTACACAATGCGCTGGCACAGGCGCGTGAACTGCTCGACACACTGCCACCCAACGATGAGTTGCGCGCTCAACTGGAGTCTGCTGATAATCCGCAACATCTTGCGGCGTTGATGGAATCAATGCTGCTGGTGCGCGCCAGCCTTGCCGAGCGTCAGGAGCTGCTAGAACTGACCGACGTGGGTGAGCGTCTGGCGCGGATTGGCGCGTTGCTAGCGCAGGAACTGGCGATCCTGCGCGGTCACTTAAGAATGTAGTACGTGCCGCGCTTGTCGCCGACGCGCAGTAGCAATCCGCGTTCAACGAGGTCGGCCAGGTCGCGCCGCAGCGTTTCGGCGGAAACGTCTGGCGTTAGTTCCTGCATGTCACGGTTGGTGATACGTTGATGCGTCGCCAGGAACAGCAGCGCTGCGATCTGCCGCTCATTGAGCCCCATGCGACGCCAGGCGGCAACATCGGCGCCGCCAGCATCAGCGCGGTCATCGCCAGTATGCCCGTACAACGTCACCATAAATCCGGCAGCAGTTTCGCGGAACTCCGGCGGCGGCAGCCCGGCATCCGCCATCTGGCGCAACATTCGGTCAATGCCGTAACCGAGACGTTCAATCAGCCCAAGGTCTGCTAGCGCCTGCACCAGCGTTTCGTTGCGACTGAAGCGCTCGTTGACCAGGTTGTGAACCGTAACATGCCCTGGCAGGCGCCCCGGCGAGTAGCATTCCAGGCGATCGCTGAACAGCATGATCCGGATGGAATCGCCACGGATGGTGTAATCGCGGTGTGCCAGGGCGTTGATTAGCGCCTCGCGCACCGCTCCCAGCGGAAATTGCGTCCAATCCTCCCGTTCCAGCCCGACCATCCGGCTGCCGCGTCGCATATGCTCAACGATCCAGCGTTCAGCGCGGCGGGCTGTCTCGGGCAGTGTGTCGCGGATGTCCTCACGCAGGAACTCATCGCTCATCTCGCGCCCCTGATAGCGCACCAGCGTTACTTCCGCCTGGGGAAACCAGCGCTCAACCTCGATGCCGAAGAGGATCAGACCGGCATTGGTTGGGATCAGGTCATGTGTCCCCTTCGCCGGATCGGTCCGTCGCACCAGGCAACCGCGTCGCACCAGGAAGGCAAGCGGATCGGCTTCGGCAATTGGACCGACGCGACGCGCATATGCTGCAATCTTATCCGGGTCGAGATCGGCGAGGGTCGCATTTGCCGGGATCATCCGATCCCAACTGGTTTCGCTGCGTTCGATCAAAAGACGTCGCAGTACATCAGGAGGAAGCGGCGCATTCGTGGAACCCTCTCGTCGCAGGTAGGTTCCATTGACGCTGTAGACATGCGGCAGCCCTGAAGGAACGGTAACCACCAGCAGTGTTGCACCGCTGTGGGTGGCAACCGTCGGCAGCGGCAGCACCAGCGGTGGCGTGCATGCCAGCGCTGCGTCGAGCACCATCGCGCGCATGGCATCGGCGTCCGTCACCCCTTCCACCTGTCGCCCACGCATGCCGATAACCACTGTTCCGCCTGAACCATTCGCCATTGCCGCTAGCGTCTGCGCCAGGTCGCCAGGGCGCGTGTTCGCCCGCACAAATGCTAGATGCCGATCCTCTGGTTGCGTGAGCAGATCGGCGATTGCTTGTTGCTGAACGTCCATGGCTCGCCCTGCGTTCCTTCCCGCATCGAACTGGTATGATTGTAGCACAAGATTGCGATCGCGTCTTGCGCACTTCGCATGCATGTGCTATAGTGGGACTATGAAACCGCCGTCGTTCGATCAATTTGTGACGTTCATTTACGTTCGCGATCTGCGCGTCAGCACTGCTTTCTACGAGAGTCTGCTCGGTTTGCCACTGGCGCTTGATCAGGGTTCCTGTCGCATCTACCGCGTTGCTGGCGATGCTTTTCTTGGGATCTGTCAACGGCGCGACGCTGTTCATCCATTGCCTTCCAACGCGCTCATCCTGACCCTGGTGACGCACGATGTCGATGGGTGGCATCGCTATCTGGCGGAGCGTGGCGCGTTGGTGGAAAAACCTCCTCAGTACAATCCTGTTTACAATATCTACCACTGCTTTCTGCGCGATCCGGATGGCTACCTGGTCGAGATTCAGCGATTTCTCGATCCGGCCTGGCCCGTCGGCGCAGCAGGGCAATAAATGCCGCCGAATGCAATCGTTACAGATGGTCTCCTCCGTAGAATATGGCAACTTCGCCGGGTAATGCAACACGGCGAGGAGCCGCCTGACGAGGGAAGTGATATACTAGACACGCGAACGCACGACATCATTGCTGTTGCGACCGGTACTCTTCTCGTGCCTGCCGCCTATGCACTGCTGGAGTCGGGCAGTCGTGACGACGCGGCTGTCGGCGCAGCCGTGCTGACCGGCGCTCATCTGATCTTCGGTCTTCTCTTTTCGGCTATCCAAAACGTGCGTTAACAGAGGCGCCGTTCTGTTCCTGCCCTGAGTGGTCTCAGTGACCTGGCTTGTTTCTGACGGGTGTCACTTTCCCGACTGGCGAAACGTTTTGCGTCTCGCCAGCGCCGCCGTCACCGGACGGACTCACCACGGGTAGGGCAGTTCCGGTTGCCAGCTGTTTCAGATTGATCGCCGCGTTGTGGTCGCGGTCGTGGTGCGTTCCACATTCCGGGCACCTCCGTTCCTGATTGTTCGACGTAAGCGCCTCGTTCTTCCAACCGCAGACAGCACACAGACGACTGCTCGGATACTACCGGTCGGCCACGATGAGCCGTGTCCCGTGGCGCTTCGCCTTGTAGCCCATTTGCAGGCGGAACGTTCCAAAACCTACGTCGGATATGGCGCAAGCAAGCCTACAGTTCGCCAGCATCCCCTTGACGTGTACATCCTCGATCACTGGCGCTTGGTTTTCGCGGCAAAGTCGGGTTGTTAGCTTGTGAACGAGGTCCGTCCTGATGTTGGCGATGCGGGCATAGAGCCGTGCCAATGCCGCGGCAGCCTTCTTGGGTTGTTTGACTGCGGCAATCGTGTCCCTTTCGGCAAAGGAGCGTGATGAGCCAATCTAGGCGTTGCCCTGGCGCACGCGGTCTTCTGGCTGAGTCGACGGCTACGGACTCGGAGTCGGCGCACGGCGGCTGTGAGCAGCTTTGGCACTGCGATGGATTCGCCCGTCGAAAGCGTTACAGCAGCTGTTAGTCCCAGGTCGACGCCAACAATGCTGTTCCCCGTCCTCGCCCGATAGAATTCACGATCGCGAAGTCAACCTAGATGGCAACGAACCAGCGGTCGGCGGCACGTGACACCGTCGTTCCGAGCATCTTCCCGTTGAACCTGAGCGCTTCGGTTATTGCCACCCTGTCGACCTTCGGCATAACGTTATGGTTGTGCCGTCGAGCCGAAACTTGTTGTTCGCAAGGTAGAAGCTGTCTCGACAGCGCCCTTTCTTCTTGAATTGCGGCTCACACGTCGGTCTGCTGGCTTTGCGATCGGCGAAGAATCGGTTCCATGTCTGGGCGAGATGATCGAATGGCCGTGCATGGACATCGCGGCGAATGTCCTTGAGCCAGGGGAACGTGTCATATTTGATGGCGTTAAATTCTTGAGCGCCATCGCGCTCGGTTTCTCACCGGCTGCACGTCGTCGTCTCCACTCAGCTAGCGCCCAGTTCCAGACGAATCGGGCAGTGTCACAGGCGTGCTTGAAGTAGTCGACCTGTTCAGGGTTGGGCAGAAGGCGATTTTCAGGTGCATGGGTTCAATCCTGGTGCAGCGCTTCGTTCAGTTTTTTTTTTTGGTCGTTGCTCCACCCGTCGCGCCGATATGAGAAGCAGTGAACAATCGTCATCCCGACGGGTGCCATTTCCTGCTCCGGCGACCATTGCTCCTGATTGAGCACGAGCACGTCGCACTCGTAGGTTTTGGCATCGTGCTCACCATATCAAAGTCAAAGCGGGTCAGGCGGTCAGTATACGCGAGGATCAGCATCGTGATGTCCCGGCATCCGATAGCGTCCATCAGTTCGAGAAACCGTCCGCGCGTGTCCTGCGATCCGCCGCCCGCTTCTTCGATGCATTCGACGTTCGCCGGACTTTTCGCCACCACAAACGCTTCCAGCGCGTTGTGTTGGTTGAGCACATCGGGCGTTTGTGCGGTGCGGCAGATGCGGCAAGCGGCGCCGATGCGCTGGATGGATACGCCGCGTGGCGCAGCCCCAGAACTTCACGCAATTGCGACTCGGTGGAGCGGCAGCAGTTCCCGGCGGCGCCATCAGGCGGGATCACGCGCCCGTCACGATTCCAGCGTTGCACGGTCTTGACCGAAACGCCAGGCAGCTTCGCTGCCTTTCCGATGCCCGCGGCGCTTTTCAATAATCACCACTATACACTATTGACCACAAAAGTAGATACGAGAGGCTAGCTCCCGATCTCGATATCGACTCAGCCATCGATAATCGCTAGGGTTTCTTCTTCTGGATATGGCGCCCGTACATGTGGATTATTCCGCGCCGTCACTTCTGGAGTCATAGCCTGGTTCTAGCGCCGCTGCGCCTGGTCTATTTCTATCTTGTTACGCTGCTGATTGTTGTATGGGGAGCATGGCTCCTGGGGCGGATTGGTGTTAGTGCTCGATCAGGTGTCGGCGTGGCTCTTCGATGTCATGCGGCGCAACCCAGATATGGCGCGCCTGTTCATTCTTGGCTTCATCAGCAGAAGTGCGGCGCACACTATTGCCGACTGACTTATGACTGGGGGAAGTGCCGTATGCAGATGATAGGCATTTGTTTGCGGCACAATTACCGCAACCATAATCAAAAATAGAGAGACACCCTCGCCGGGTGCTCCTCGTATGCGTTAGATGATCGGCACCCTGCCTGCTAGCAGCAGGGTTACAAAGAGCATAACGGCGATCACGCTGCACACCAGCAGAGCACCGATGATTGCGTAACGCCCCGGCATCGGTATGCGATAGTCGAATGGTGCGTCCTTGCGCGGGGCGCGCCGACTATTGCTTAGTTCATTCAACCGGTCGGGCTGGCGATCTTCTGCAGGTGGCGTCTGACTCCCGATCTCTTCGTTTATTCCAAAGGTATCAGACGGTCGCCTGGTCGTTACTGTCGCGGTATCATCGAGCACCATCGGTTGGAGGACGAATCGTGGTTGGGATGGTCGTCTACCGATTCGTTGCGAGGCAAGTCTATCCGTGCTGCCTGGCCGGTTGGTTTGCTGATCGTGGCTCTGCGAGTTGGTCGATGTCATGGTTGTTTGAGTCCGCTCCAATCATCAAAATGCCTTAACCTGAACCCCACGTCATGCAATAGTATGTTGCCAGGGTTACCAGGTCATTACCACGTTGGGAGACAATATGATCGTTGTGTCAGATACGTCTCATCGGTTTGTGACCCGCCCCCATGGTACAATGCATGCAGTTCCTGGTTATTAGTTCTTGGTTCTCAGGCGTCTGTATGTACAGAATGCACCCCACCATAACCGTTGTCCTGTTTATTGTCCTTACTATGCTATCGGCAGCGTGCGGAGGTGCGCCGTCGCCTCCTGCTGCACTTCCAGCATCGCCATCGGAGTCACCTGTCGCGGCGCTTTCGCCGACACCGATCCCGCTTCCCACGACTCTCCCGTCGCCGACGCCAGAACCGGTGCAGCCTCAACCAACGAGCCTGCCTGAACCGACGCTGCTTCCGTCTTCTGCGCCAGTGACGGTTGCGCCGCTCCCGACGCCCGAAACGGCGACCGCTTCGCCGCTTCCGCCCACGCCATCACGTCCGTCGGAAGGGTCGTTTACTGGCGCGCTGATCTTCCTGCGTGATGGTGCGCTCTGGCTGTTCGATGCCAAGGGTGAGCGCCTGCTTGTTGATCGAGCATACGAGTTCGCTCCCAGTGCTGATGGCAATCTGATTGCAGTCACGCGCGAAACCGATCAGTTCGATATCTGGATCGTGTCGCGTGATGGCACTGCTCTCCGGCAGATCACCAATGATCGCAGTGTCGAGTCTTCGCTTTCCTGGGCGCCTGATGGGTCAGCGCTAGTTTTTGCCGCTGCCGATGCTAGTGAACCATTGCCGCAAATCTGGCCCGATTGGGCGTTGTGGTGCGGTGCCAGTCAGATAGTCGTTTTCGACATCGCGAGCGGGCAACGTCAGACACTTGCGCGCGGTTGCGACCCGGCATTATCGCCTGATGGTCGTCGTATCGCATACAGCGCTCCTCCGACTGCTCGTGATGTGGGAATGGCAGGAGGAGCGCTGGTGTTCGGGAATACCGTTCGCCTGATCAATCGGCGTGGTGAAAATGCCTGGAATTTTGCCCGCGCCGATGGTGCCGACGCCCCGATGCCCAACACCGGTATGCTGGTCTACGGACCTGCCTGGTCGCCCGATGGCGCTTCTGTGACCTACCATCGGTATCTCGGAATGCAGGTCGAAGTCGATATTAACCTGAGTGAGATCGGCGGCTCGTTCGAGGGCAAAGGACGTCCATTCGCTGAGGGAGCAGGATGGTTGTTGCCAGTGTGTTTTGCACCGGATGGACGACGAGCGGCGATTATTGAACACAATTACAGCGATGCACGCGGATTTGGTGGCTATGATGCATGGTCGGTGCAGGTCGTGACATTCGATGGCTTGCGCACCGTTGATCTTCCCCAGGGTCCAATGACGATGATCGGTGGCAGTGCAGTGCGCTTGCCACGTGCTGCTAGCGCTACTTGGTCACCAGACGGGACGCGCCTGGCTGTCCTGCTTCCACCCGGATGGCGGCCCGATGTGTCGCTGAACGAACCGTTCGATCCGACGGGCGCGGAACGTCCGGGTGAGGTGTGGTTGTGGCAACCCGGCGCAGCTCCGTCAGTTCGTCTCATCAGCAATGTTGACTTTGCCTCGCCGCTCGCCTGGTTGCCGTAGTTCACACCGCCGAACAGCAAGCATTTGTGAACGCAGCTTCCCTACTTGCCAAGTGCTCGCAGGATCCGTGGTGGCAACACCCAGATCAACGATCCGGCGCCAGGCTCAAGCGAGACAAGGTCGATCAGCGCCAGACCGCCCTTCTTCATCACGACCCGACTGCCGCCCGTCAACCCGGCAATGATGCCACTGAGGTCTGGTTCATGCCCGACAATCATGACGCTCTTTGCGCGAGGCATATCCGCCAGCAGGTCGAGCAACGTCGCCGCATTGCATCCCGGCGCTAGCGCACCGACTGTCTCAGGGGCAATGTCCAGCGCTGCGCCGACAATATCGGCAGTTTCACGAGCGCGGGTCAATGGACTGGTCAGCAACCGGTCGAGCTGCACACCGAGTCGTCGCAGCCCACGTGCGCCAATGCGCATCTTTTCGGCACCCTCCGGCGTCAGCATACGTGCCGAGTCGCTGCCATCGTGCGAGCGTTCCTCCGCTATCGCGTGGCGGAGCAGATAGAGATCCATCGTGTCACTCCTTCAGAATGGTATAATGGATCAACGGTAATCCACAAGGGTTTTCCAGTATAATTCAATTTCCCGCTTTCCTTAATTATCATGCACGAATCAATTCCTGTCCTTGACTTTGGATCTCAAACGGCACAACTGATCGTCCGTCGGTTGCGCGAACTTGGTGTCTATAGCGAACTTGTGCCGCACGATGCGCCGAAAGAGGATGTGCTGGCACTGCAACCACGCGGCATCGTTCTTTCCGGCGGTCCAGCGAGCGTCTATGAGCCGGGCGCGCCGCAACTGCCGTCATGGCTTTGCGAAAGCGATCTCCCTGTTCTCGGCATCTGCTATGGAATGCAGTTGCAGGCGCACGCGCTTGGCGGACGCGTTGAGGGCATGCAGAGCCGTGAGTTCGGTCCGGCTGAGATCACGGTGGTCGATCCTGGTCTGCTCTTTGCCGATACTCCGGTGCACCAGCAGGTGTGGATGAGCCATGGGGATCACATTGCTGCGCTGCCTGCCGGCTTTCGTGTCATGGCGTCCAGCCCCGGCGCGCCGTTTGCCGCTGCTGGCGACGATCAACGTCGCTGGTATGGCATCCAGTTCCATCCCGAAGTGGTTCATACCCGTTTCGGGCGCGACATGCTGCGCAATTTTGCGTTTCGCATCTGCGGATGTCGCGGCGACTGGCAACCGGCGAGTTTCGTTGCCGAAGCGATTGCACGGGTACGTGATCAGGTCGGGGACGGACGGGTGATCTGCGCCCTCTCCGGCGGGGTCGACTCGGCAGTAGCGGCGTTGATCGTGTACCAGGCGATTGGTGATCGCCTGACCTGCGTGTTTGTCGATAACGGGCTGCTTCGCCAGGGTGAAGCCGAACAAGTTGTCGCCACATTTCGTGAGCATTTTCGTATTCCGCTGATCGCAGTCGACGCAGCGAATGAGTTCCTCGACGCTCTTGCTGGCGTCGCCGATCCTGAGCAGAAACGGAAGATCATCGGCGAAAAATTCGTGCGCATCTTCGAGCGCGAGGCGCAGCGCATCGAAGGCGCACGCTTTCTGGCACAGGGAACGCTCTATCCCGATGTCATCGAGAGCAAGGCGCCGGATCGTCAGAAGGGTGTAACGATCAAAACCCATCATAATGTCGGTGGGCTGCCAGCCGATATGCAGTTGACCCTGGTTGAGCCGCTACGTTACCTGTTCAAAGATGAAGTGCGCGCTGCTGGTCTTGCGTTGGGTTTGCCGGAAGAATGGGTCTGGCGACATCCCTTCCCCGGTCCTGGTCTGGCAGTGCGTGTGCTTGGTCCGATCACACGGGAACGCCTGGCAACCCTGCGCGCCGCCGACGCCATTTTTATGCACGAGTTGCGCGCCGCCGGGCTGTACCGCGCGACGCAACAGGCATTTGCCGTGCTGCTGCCGGTGCGCAGCGTCGGCGTGATGGGCGATGGACGCACCTATGCCGACGTTATTGCGCTGCGCGCGGTCACAACCGAGGATTACATGACGGCGGATTGGGCGCGTCTGCCCGCCGATGTGCTGGCGCGTGTTAGCAGTCGGATCGTGAATGAAGTCCCCGGCGTCAACCGCGTGGTCTACGACATTTCCTCCAAACCTCCCGCAACGATTGAATGGGAGTAAACCCTCGGTTCTATGCACGCATCCGCTCCCGGCAAAATCATTCTCTGCGGCGAACACGCTGTTGTCTACGGTCGTCCGGCGATTGCCGTCCCACTGACCAATGTGCGCGCACGGGTCAGCATCATCCCCGGCGCGCCAGGCAGCGGCGTTTGCTTCGATGCGCCCGATCTTGGGCGGCGCTGGTTCATCACATCCGCTCCGCACGATCCCCTCTCTGAACTGACGCTGGCGGTTCTGCGACAGTTTGGCGTGCAGCATATGCCAGACATCGAGGTATCTATCACATCGGACATCCCGATTGCAAGCGGGATGGGAAGCGGCGCCGCGATCGCGACCGCCATTGTGCGTGCGCTGGCATCGGCGTTTGGGCGCGACCTGAGCGCGGCTGAGGTTTCGGCGCTGGTGTATGAGAGTGAGCAGCGCTTTCATGGGACGCCCAGCGGCATTGACAACACCGTGATCGCGTATGAACAGGCAATCTGGTTCCAGCGGCGCGGAGAGCCGCCGCACCAGATCGAGCCGCTCTCGATAGCCGCACCTTTTGTACTGCTCATCGGCGACACCGGCGTGCGCAGCGCAACGCGCCTGCCGGTCGGCGAGGTGCGGCGACGCTGGGAGAGAGACCAATTGCGCTACGAGATGCTGTTCGATGCAGTGGCGGACGTTGTGCACCAGGTACGGCGCGCTCTGGCGGAAGGTGATCGTGTGGCGTTAGGACCATTGCTCGACCGCAATCAGGCGTTACTGGAGGAAATTGGCGTGTCATCGCCAGAACTGGAGCGTCTGATAGCCGCTGCGCGCAGTGCTGGCGCACGTGGCGCAAAACTCTCCGGCGGCGGTTGGGGCGGGGTGATGATTGCGCTGGTTGAAGCGGAGACCGCGCAACAGGTGTGTGAGGCATTAAGGGCAGCGGGAGCAACGCGCGTGCTGGAGACAGTCGTTCAGGCTGCGGCCTGAGAACCGGACAATATGCTATACTTATCATAGATGGGCGGCGTCGAGCCGCTTTTTGTTGAAAAAACGATGGTTGTCAAAGCTCATTCATAAAACCAGGCACCTAGAAATATATAAACAATGGCAAAGATCATGGTTGCAATGAGTGGCGGCGTCGATAGTTCACTAGCGGCGGCGTTGCTCCACGAAGCCGGGCACGATGTCACCGGCGTGACCCTGCACCTGTGGGAGGGGGATGATAACCGACTGGCGGAGAGTCTCTGCTGCTCACAGGAAATGACCGAGAGTGCGCGACGTGTCTGCGCGCAACTCGGCATACCCTACTATGTCTTCAATTACCAGCGCGAATTTCGGCGCTATGTGATCGAGTATTTCTTGCGCGAATACGCCAGCGGCTTCACGCCGAACCCATGCCTGGAGTGCAACCGCGAGATCAAGTTTCGCGCTCTGCTGACGCGCGCCCGTACCCTCGGCTTCGACTACGTTGCCACAGGGCACTACGCCCGGATCCACGCTGATGAGACGCGCCATAATGGAGAGGACGCTGGATTGCCGCCAGCGGAGCGTGTGCAGCGCACCACCTACCGCCTGTTGCGCGCTGTTGATCGCGAAAAGGATCAGTCATATATGCTCTATATGCTCGGTCAGGACGATCTGGCGCGGCTAATCTTCCCGATTGGCGAGTACACTAAGGTGGAAGTGCGTGCCATGGCTGCCGCACGCGGGCTGGCGAGCGCTAATCGACCGGAGAGCCAGGACATCTGCTTCGTTCCTGGTGGCGACTATCGCAACCTGCTGCGCGAAGAGTGCCCCGATGCGCTGCGTCCTGGACCAATCCTCGATCTCGAAGGGCGTGAACTCGGACGGCACCAGGGGTTGCCGCTCTACACCATTGGGCAGCGGCGTGGTCTCGGGATCGCAACTGGTCAACCGATGTATGTCACAGCGCTCGATGTTGCACGCAACGCTGTGATTGTTGGTCCCGAATCGGCGCTCAGACGCGAATCGCTGCGCGCCGAACAGGTGACGTTTGTCAGTGGCATCTGGCCCCAGGCGCCTTTCGATTGCCTGGCGCAGATACGCGCCCATGCCGATGCCGTTCCTGCCCGCGTTATACCCAGAGAGGTGGGGACGGTCGATGTGTATTTCGCGCGTCCACAGCGCGCCGTTACGCCAGGGCAGGCGATTGTTTTCTACGACGGTGACGTCGTTCTGGGAGGCGGACGGATTGCGCGTGACCGATGAGCCGGATGGTTATCTATGCCACCAGCGCTTCTGCTGATTCTGCTGATTGTTACTGCCAGCGCAGCGCTAGCGCATGTGCTGTGGGGGCGTCGATGGGTGCAGATTCCAATATTCTGGCTTGCTGCTGCCGGCGGGGCGCTCATTGCACTAGCAACTGGTGTGCGACTGCCGCTGCGCCTGATCACCCCGGCTGGCGTTCCAATTCTGGAGACGACCCTTGGCGCATGGGTCATGCTGATCGTTGCTTCACGATTGCGCCTGTGATATAATCGGCGCTGCTCTGCGGCATCCGAATGGCTGTCGCACCTGGAAGAAGGAGATGCGCTGTGGGTAAATGGATCGTCATCGGACTGACCATTGTGCTGCTGATCATTGTCGGGTTCATTATCGGCGCATATCTGTCCCCTGATTTTCGTGTCGCTTCGCGCGACATCGCTCTTGTTGTGCTGGCAGTCTTTCAGATGATCTCAGCGCTGATTTCGATTGCGCTGCTGCTTGTGCTGATCTATGCGGTGCGGACGCTAACCCGCGTATCGCGCACAACGCTGATTCCCAAACTGGAGGAAGTGTCGGTCAAACTCGATCAGGTGCTGGAACAGGGTCGGGGCGTGGCGGCAAATCTGCGCGATACGACCAGTACCGTCAGCGGCACAACGTCGTTTCTGGCAGATCGTGCGATTGCACCGGTCATTCGGGTGTCTGGTCTCATGGCAGGAGTGCGCGCTGCGGCGGCATACCTTGCCAGGCGTGATGGGAATCAGGCGTCCTAGTGCATCTGGGGCGATATACCCACTATGTGTCGGTACTGGTGCACTATTGTCGTTCACTACGCTCCGTGGTATTATACGCCAACAGGCGGTAGTGCGCCTTTTGTCATTTGATCAAGTTGTGAGATTTCTGCATTATACGGTGCGCCGGGTAGGGAATGGGCGAGCGAACCTTCTCATATGGCGGTCAGGCGGTTCTCGAAGGGGTCATGATGCGCGGTTTGCGGCAGGCGACTGTTGCTGTGCGCACGCCTTCTGGTGAAATTGTCTTTCGTCACGAACCGCTGAATGTCGAGCGACGCCGCATGTGGGAGAATCTGCCATTTCTGCGTGGCATTCTCATGCTGTGGGATACGCTCAACCTGGGGGTGCGGGCGCTCAATTTCTCCGCTAGCGCCGCTCTTGGCGAAGAAGAACAACCGCAGTCGAAAGGAGCAGTGGCGCTGACGCTAGTCATTGCACTGGCATTCGCATTTGGGCTATTCTTCGTTGTACCATTGTTGATCGCTAGTTTGCTGGAGCGTGTGGGCGCCACGCCGCTAATGCGCGACGCAGCCGAAGGTTTTATTCAACTCGGGATCTTCATTGGCTATCTGGCACTGATTGGGCGAATGCCAGATATTCAGCGCACCTTCGGCTATCACGGCGCGGAGCACAAAACGATTAACGCCTACGAAGCCGGCGCGCCGCTCACGGTCGAATCGGTGCGCTCATTTACGTTGCTGCATCCTCGCTGCGGCACCAGTTTCTTGCTGGTTGTCGTTGTGCTGAGTATTCCATTCTTTGCGCTGTTCGGGAGTTTGCCGCTTGGTGAACGGTTACTGTCACGCATCATCCTGGTACCGGTGATTGCAGCAGTCTCGTATGAACTGCTCCGCCTGTTGGCAGCACATTTCCACCGCGGCTGGGTTCGGCGCCTGGTTGCGCCATCCCTGGCGCTGCAGCGCCTGACAACCCGTGAGCCTGATGATACAATGATTGCCGTAGCGATAGCCGCGTTGATACCAGTGCTTGCTGCCGATGGCATTGTTCCTGATGCGTTTGACGAGTCGCTGGCACACGGCGTGGCGCGCCCGTCTGCTGATGCCGTGCTTGCATAACCCTCGCATGCTGCGAGTGGAGGAAATCCATGCCGCTGGTCGGTAACATTCGTGACTTCGGTCTCTCGGACTTCCTGTACCTCGTCGATCGAGGCTATAAGACGGGCTGCCTGCACCTGAGTCGTGCCGATGAGATGGCATCGCTCTACTTCGAAAAGGGTAAGCTGCTCACGGCAACGCGCAAGGACGATAATGTTCCCGTCACCGATCTGCTCGTTCGCAAGGGGAAGTTGACGCCAGCGCAGGCGGAGCAGGCAGTACATGCGCACCAGAATCAGAACGGCGCAAGCATGTCGCAGGTGCTGATCGATCTACATTTGATCGGGCGTGATGAGTTGCAGCGGGTACTGCAACAGCATATCGAGGAGTCGGTGTATGCCCTGTTCGGCTGGAGTGAGGGGGAGTTTCGCTTCGAGCAGGGGCAGCGTCCTGAACCGACAGCGCCGATTATGCCGATCCCGCTGCCCGTCGAGCACCTGATTATGGAGGGGGTGCGGCGTATCGATGAGTGGGGCCGGATCAAAGATCGTATTCCCAGCACCGATATGGTAGTGAAGTTTATCGAGCAACCTATCGAGCGTGCCAAGGGGATCAACCTCGCTACCGATGAGTGGCGCGTGTTTGCGCGTATCAATGGCAAAGACACGCTGGCGGAAATCGCCCGCAAGACAGGTATGAGCGAGTTCGATGTCTGTCGGATTGTTTATGGCTTTCTCACCGCCGGGTTGGTCGATGTCATCCGCAAGCCGGCGCCGGTGCCGATGCTGGCCACGGGCCGACCCCTGGCTGAGGCGCCACGTATCAAAAAGAGCCTGGTAACCCGCATTATCAACCGCATTCGTGGTATGTAGCGGCGCAGTCAGCACGGAGGACCGGTGTGCAGACGGTAAAAATGGTCATCAGCGGCGCAGTCAACGCCGGTAAAACTGAGTTCATTAAGACGATTAGCGAGATCGAGGTGGTTTCGACTGAACGTCGCGCGACTGACGATACCCGCCTGATTAAGAAGGAAACCACGGTTGCAATGGACTTTGGTCGCATTGCGATCGGTGATGACCTAGTGTTGCACCTGTTTGGCACGCCAGGACAGAAGCGCTTCGATTTCATGTGGGAAATTCTGTCGGAAGGAATGCTAGGGCTGGTTATCCTTGTCGATAGCACACGACCCGAGACGTTCCGTGAAACGAATCGCATTATCGATTTCTTTATGTCTTACCGCGAAACCCCCTACGTGGTGGCAGCCAACAAGCAGGATCGCCCCAATGCATGGTCGCCAGAAGAGTTGCGCCTAGCGCTGCGCCTTCCAGCGCACATCAAGGTGTTGCCATGCATGGCGACTGACCGCGAGAGCGTCAAGAATGTGTTGCTCGAACTCCTCGATGTGATTATGCAACGGAGCGAAGATTAGACGTCGTCTATGGCAGGGTGACGGCGAGAGATAGACACGATGTTCTGAGAGCGTCCGCTTGCTTGTTGAAAGCATCGTGGGTGCAGCAGCGCGTCGCGCAGGATGTGTTCTTGCCGCTGCATTGGACGGATTGTTCCAGTTCTTCCCATTTCTCTTAGTTCGCATAAGCGACCTTATGGTGTGTCTGTTGCGCTGTTCGGACTCACCCGGTAGCGGCGGGTCGCTTGCTTCAGTCCGGATTGCATTATGTTTGAGTGATACCGGATCTTGATTTCGGAGGATGCATTCCTGCCGGGACAACCGAGCGACCCATCACGAGAACGAGGGCGTCCGACCTCGCTGTGGCGAACAGCACAGATAGGAAGCAAACATCGTTGTATCGCACATCGTGTTCTACCAGATCTGTATGAGAGAGGCGGCGCCTGCAAGGGAGGCGTTCCTGACAGCGATTGCCGGTCGACCTGCAGAGTAACCATCTCCGGTATCATAGAAGCCTGGAAAAAGCTTTCTCTGAAATGAACGGAGCGTGCCCGCATGACCGACAACCGTTATGGATTGCCGGAGAACATCGCGCTGGTCGATGATTATCACCTTGGACGCCCCCAGGTGGTGGGAACGTATGTGTTGTTGGGAGAGAATCCGGTGATTGTCGATCCCGGTCCTGCCAGTGTGCTGCCTAACCTCGAAACCGGATTGAGACAGGTCGGTCTAGAGTTCAGCGATTTGCACGGCATCGTCCTGTCGCATATTCACCTGGACCACGCGGGCGCTACCGGATCACTGGTGCGCTATTTTCCGCACTTGAAGGTCTATGTTCATCATCGCGGCGCTCCGCATCTGATCGCACCGGACAAGTTGTTACGCAGCGCAACGCGCATCTATGGCGGGCAGATGGATTATCTGTGGGGCGAGTTCCTGCCGGTTCCGGTGGATGCGGTTGTGACCCTTGGCGGTGGTGAGACTATCCGCGTTGCTGGTCGAACCCTGCGGGTCTTCGATGCGCCAGGACATGCGTCTCATCACCTGATCTATCTTGATGAGGCGACTGGTGCAGCATGGGTAGGCGATACAACCGGTCTGCGGATGCCGGGATATACCTATGTGCGCCCAGCCACGCCGCCGCCGGACATCGATCTGGAGGCATGGCGGCGCACGCTGGATATGCTGCTGGCGCTCAATCCGCGTATGCTACTGCTGACCCATTTTGGTCCGGTGCATGATCCGGAGCGGCACATCGCCGAAATGTGGGAACATATGATGCATTGGGCTGAAACAGTGCGCGCTAGTCTCGAGCGTGGCGATGACGAGACTACTGCGGCAGCGCAACTTGCGGCGCTTGCCGATGCTGAGATGGGCGCCGAAGCAAACGAAGATGTGCGTCTGCGGTATGCGCAGGCTGGCGCGGTCGAAATGAGCTGGCATGGCCTGGCGCGCTACTGGCGCAAAAAGATGGAAACTTGAAGAGAGCCGTGGGGCTGATGCAGATCAAAAATTTCGGTCTATGAGCGACCGAAATCAATTTCGGTCTACGCTCTGCTGGAAGCAGGCACCTTGCGCGACACGGATAGAAACAACAGTCAATGTATCCGAGAAATGCTATAATCCGGCACGCGCCTTTTGCCGTCGGGCTAAGGCCCTCGGCTATCCGGGGCGAAGCTTGCCTGTGCGGGCGAGAGCGGATTATGTAG
>JAGHYV010000089.1 GCA_017743475.1 Roseiflexus sp.
CGATTGGTCATCAGATCGAGGTCGCGGTAGGTCATCCGGTGTCCATCGCACACCAGCGCAACTTTATCCGGAAGTCGCGCGGCGCTGTTGGTCAGAAAGTCATGGACCAGCATAGGTTTCCCCCAGATCAAATGAAGAGCGCGGCGCTTCTGCGAGCGTTGCCGCTTCAAGTTTGCGCGCCACATATTCCGCAAGGTTCTTCACCGAGTCGAAGTTTTCCGGTATCAGTTCGTGATCGGCGACGCTGATGCCAAACTGCGCTTCCAGGAAGGTCACCAGTTCGATCACGCCGAGCGAGTCCACGATCCCTCGTTCGAGAAACGAGTCCTCATCGCTGTAGATCAGACTCTCGTCGCCGAATAACAGGTTGTGTGTGATGTAGGTGCGAATCTGAGCGGGAATGTCCAGCGCTGTGACCTGCATACCGTGCTCCTTTGTTCAATCGATGATTTCACGAACCAGCATGAATGCTTCCGCTGCCATAAGACCTGCCGTGCTGCCACGAACCCGCGCCAGCGCCTCGATCGCGCGCAACGAACGAGGATGGGGCGGCTGTTTCAGTTCGTTGCGAAAACAGGCAAGCGCCTGAAGTTTGCGCTCCAGAACCTCACTGATGTCCACAAAAACGGTTGGCTTGAAGGCACTATCGTCCAGCGGCGACGCCCAATCGGTCTCCGAGAGGGTTTCGTAGCAGAGCAGGCGGCGCACCGGACAGTTGTTGATCGGGCGCGATGCAACCAGGGTCGCCAGGTAGGTGGCTTTGTGATCACCGTGCAGGTCGCCGCCGAACGGGGTATAGACCACGTCGGCGTTGACCGAGAAGATCACCTCACGGATCGCGTCTGCCAGTTCGTGCCCCGGCACGGTATCGAGACGCGGCGCCGGAAAGTCGAGAAAGAAGATCCCCGCACCACCGAGTATCTCGTGCGCTTCGCGCGCATGCTGGCGATCCTCCTCGTCGATCTCCGGCGAAAAGATTTCAGGGAAGCCACGGGTGACGACTACCACATAGACGCGGTCGCCGCGTGCGGCGTGACGCACTGTAACTCCGCCGCACCCCAGGACTTCATCATCCGGATGCGCAGCCACAATCAGGACGTTCATGCATCCTCTCCTTCATTCGTCAGAACACATCGCTCAACAGCAAACTGAAACGCAACGGCGGCGGATCTGCCGTAATCGGGGCGTAGCACATGCGCAACCGGTAATCGGTGTGTCGCTCCATGATCGACGGATCGAGACCGATCATCCGGGCATGCACGCCGGTCATCCGCACCTGGCGCGCGCCGGTGTATGTCAGCAACGCGGCAAGATCGTCCGCCGTGCGCTGCGGGGCGTCGGTCAATGCATCGAGCAGGGTAAGCGTACCGTTGCGATCAATCTTGTAGATGACGGCAAGCCGTCCATTGACCCGTTCGGCATAATAGGGAAGTTCCAGGCTGCGCCACTGGCGGTATGTGTCATCGCAGGGCGGACCTGCCTCGTCCGTCAGACGCAGGTGCGGTAACGGCGTGACGCTCCGCGGCGGACCGACCAGCGTGGCAGGATGCCAGTTGTACAGTTCAGTTTCCAGCAGCGTTTTCCATCCGAAAGCGCGCTGGAAGAGCGCGTAGGAATTGCCGTTCGGAAACCCCAGGATAAATGGCGCACCCTCCTGTCGCGCTACTGCTGTCGTCGTCGCTACCAGGCGATGAAATGCCGGGAATCCACGATGATCGGGATGCAGCATGAGACTCATCGCCAGGTAATAGCGGTATTCCCGTCCATACCCATCGGTGATCGCGTGCGGTACGAGCGCCTGATGCCCGACCAGAAGGTCGCCGCTCCAGCCAAGCGCAACAATCGCATCACCATACGGATTGACGAAGTAAAAGCGCGCCCATGCCTTCCGGTCCAGACGATAGCCAAAGACGCGCTGGAACAGACGCTCCACGTCATCGAAGACTGCTTCCGCGTCACGAGCCGAGCGAATAAGCGTTACCTTCATCACGTTCACCTGTCTGAGATAGCAAACGTCCACGTTTACGAACCCCCGGCTGGCGGCGCATCCGACGCACTGCCCGGTTGCCGGGCAAGCACGCCGAGAAACTCCGGAATCTGACCGTTTGCACTGCGCTCGACCCCTTCGCGTGTCAGCACCACGCGCACGGTTCCGATCAGAATGCGCAGGTCGGTCCAGAGACTGATGTGATCGACATACCAGACATCGTGCGCCAGGATTTGATCCCACGTCTGGTTACTCCGCCCGTGGAGCACTGCCTGGCACGTCACTCCCGGCAGCACATCCAGACGGCGGCGTTGATCTGGCGTATACCGGTCGATGTATTTCACCAGCAACGGGCGCGGTCCCACCAGGCTCATGTCGCCGCGCAGGACATTGAATAACTGTGGCAGTTCATCCAGGCTTGTGCTGCGCAGAAACTTGCCGAACGGCGTGAGACGCTGCTCGTCGGGCAGCAGGTTGCCCTGTGCATCGCGCGCATTGGTCATGCTGCGGAATTTGTAGAGCTTGAACGGCTTGCCATGCTTCCCGGCGCGCTCCTGCGTGAAGATAACCGGCGATCCCATCGCAATCCGGATCAGTACCGCAAGGATTGCCATCACCGGCGCCAGCACGATCAGCGCTGGCACAACCAGTACCAGGTCGAGGGCGCGTTTTCCATAGTTTCTGTACACAGGCGGTCCTCCTCTACGATATTGGCGCATATGCATGTCGCTTGCTCAACGCTGCCGCATACAACTGATCGTGCAGCGCGATGATGCGCTGCAGGTCGTACCGCTGTGCCTGTTCCAGACCACGTTCCGCCATTGCGCGCGCTACGGCGCGATCATCAATGACACGAGCTATGGCATGCGCCAGTGCTTCGATGTCGCCAACCGGCACAAGCATGCCAGCGCCGTCTGCCAGCAGGTCGCGCACGCCACGGATGTCTGAGCCGATCACGGGCACACCCATTGCCATCGCCTCCAGAATGCTGCGCGGCAACCCTTCCTGCCGCGATGGCAGGATCATCATGGTTGCAGCCCTGAGGAGCGCTGGCACATCGCTGCGATACCCCAGAAAATGGGTCTGTCCGGCAATGCCGAGGTCGCCTGCCAGACGACGCATCGGTTCCAGCAACGGTCCGGTTCCTGCCAGTGCCAGATGAGCGCTGCGTCGTCCAAGCCGCGCAAACGCGCGCAACACATCGGCGTGGCGCTTGCGCGGAATAAACTCGGCAATCATCAGCACGAGCGCTTCATCAGGGGCGACGCCTATCTCCCGACGCACCGCTTCCGCCTCCGCGTCGGGGATACTGTCGGGGCAATAGTGGGTCAGATCGACGCCGATGCCCGGCATGTACCAGACCCGATCCGGCGGTGCGAGACGGTAGCGAATGGCTGCCAGTTCATCGGTGCGGTTGATCACCACCTGATAATCCATCCAGGCGCTTGCCAGTTTCTCCAGCGCCAGAAACACCAGATTTTTGTGCCACGGCATGCTCTGGTCGAAATTGAACCCGTGCGCGGTGTAGATCACGCACACCCTAAGGTGCCGCCGGAGATCGCGGAGAGCGTAGCGTGTCACAAACGCGGCAACAGACGTATGCACATGGACAATGTCATACCGCTCGCGCTCGACAATCTGCCGGATGCGCTGCGGCGTTCCAATGAGATTGGACGGGTTGACCGGATGACGCGACCAGGGCAGCGTCCAGACCTGATCGAATGCCAGGTGGATGTCGGGAGTGATCGGCTCGCTGCGTGTCATTGCATCGACCTTCCATCCACACGCGCGGTAATGCCGGGCAAATGGCAGCAGGAACGCCGACAGCGTTGCCGGAATCGTTGTGACGATCAATAACCGTGGCATAGGTCACCTTCCTGTTGCCGAATGGCGCTTCGTCTGCAATGTCGTTGATGAGCGTTGCGCAGCGAGCCAGGTCTCAGTCTGCTCACGCACATACCGGAAAAAGGCGAGCCGTTGCGCGCGTAGCCTGGTCTCGGCGAATGAGCGCGCGCGTTCCAGGTTACGTGCCGAGGCACGCGCCATCCGTTCGGGATCGGACGTCATTGCGCGGATCGCACGCGCCAGCGCCAGCGCATCGCCAGGAGGCACAAGGTCTTCGGGCGGCAACAATTCCGGGATGCCGCCAACCGTCGAGCCGATACAGGGAAGCGCACGCGCCATCGCTTCGATCATGGCGCGCGGCATTCCCTCCTGTCGCGACGGCAGCACGAACAGGTCTGCTGCATCCAGTTCGGCGCGCACTGCTGCGCCCGCCGTCACCCACCCGCGAAAGACCACCCGATCGGCGATACCAAGCTGACGCGCATGCGCTTCCAATTCTGGTCGATGCTTACCGTCGCCGACCAGGGTCAGCGTCAGATCGACGCCATCGCGCGCGCATGCCGCCACTGCGTCGATCAGCACATCCGGTGCCTTGTACAACTGCCCCAGTGTGCCGACGAAGATGAGGCGATAGGCAGCGGCATGCGCGCGCAGCGGACGTGGCGCAGCGACGATCGCATCGTCGGGCAGTTCGACATCCGACGCGGACACCGAGAACGATGGGCATGGGTACCGTCGCTGAAGCGCCTGCGCGGTGACGTAGCATGCAGCCGCGGCGTTGGCACAGTGCTGCCGCAGACGGTACGGGAACAACCAGCGAAAGAACGGACGCAGCGGATGCCTGACCGAACCGGGCGCAAACACATCATATGGGTCGCTGACGACTTCGACGCCATACGGACGCCCCTGGCGCCGGATCAATGGGTAGATCACATCGGCGATCTGCGAACTGACGCGCAGAATCACGGCATCCTCCGCGCCGATTGCGCCACGCACAGCCGCGCGCACCTGACGGATACGCATCAGATACTGGCGCGGTCCCAGGTAATCGGGAATGGGGGCAAATGAGACTGAGCGCCCATCGGCGCGCTGCCAGTCGGGCGCCGCCTTACGCACATCACGCACCCGCGCAACGACCTGCACCTGGTCGAACACCTCCAGATAGCGTTGCCAGAAACGGTACGGGAACTGCGTCTGTGTCCAGACAACGCCGTCTGGCGTGCGATCAAAGTGATGTTCGAGCGATACGACAACCCGCATATGGCTTCCCTCTTTCAGATGACCCTCATCCACGGCGGACCGATGATAGCGAGAGCAGTGTGATGGCCAGCGGAACGGCAACGTTCTTGATGATGTCGAACACCAGGTTCTCCAGATCGCAGGCGAGCATGTAGAAGCAGAAGAGCGCGAGAAATGGATAGAACAGCAGGCGTGCATCTCCTGGGGTCAAACCGAAGAGCCAGCGCCGCACCGAACAGTTTGCCAGCCCGAAGAAGATGAATGAAACGGGTGCGGCAGCAAACCCAAAGTTGAGCATTGCCTCGCCAGCGATGCCGTAGAGTTGCGACGCCTCGAAATCGATAGGGATGTACGATCCTTTGCCGTAGAGCGCTTCGGTGCCTTCGAGCGTCTTGCTCGGCATGCGCTCGACCAGCGAGCGTGGGATGAGCACTGCAAATGCGGCAACATAGGTGCGTCCAAACGCATAGTCGTAATTGCTATCAGGGCGAGCCAGTTGATAGAGCAGGAACGCCTGCACGTCGCTGCGCCCAAGATCGCCCAGCAGCAGCGTGGGAAAATCGCGCCGGGTTTCACGCTCCAGCTCAACGCGCGCGGACGGATCTTCAAACAGGCGCAATGCATCCAGACCAGCATTCTTATAAAACCCGTAGACATACATGAATGCGATCAGAAAACCCAATCCGATCAGCGCGACTTTGCGCGTCATGGGGCGCAGCCAGAAGTGAATCAGTCCGACTGCCCAGAATAACCCCCAGATTGTGTTGTTCCGACTACCGCGCAACCCGCCAAAGAAGAGTTTCAAACCGAAGTAGATCAGCAACACGATGCAGATAACCAGCCATGAACGATACACGGGCGATTTCTGGTGATGCGCATAGATGATGAACATCATCAGAGCAATGATCGGAAAACTCTCCGAAACCATGAAAATCTGCCCAAAACCCTGAAGACTCAGTCGAATGGCGCGTTGATCGGTTGCTTCCTGGATAAATCCCTGAATTCCGCCCATACTGAGGTAGACGTAGATTTGAAGAAAAGCGGTGACTGCCAGCCCCAGAGCACCCAGAACATAGAATCGCTTTCGATCGATCTCCCAGAATGTATGTATGCTACGTTCGCGCTGGAAGTAAATCAATCGAACGCCACGATAGATCACCAGACCCAATAGATTGAGCAACGCCATCCATCCCAACCATTCGCGCCGCTCTGCGGGCGGATCGACATAGATCAGCCAGTAGTTGATCGCCACGGTCAGCAACGGCGCAAAGAAGAAGAAAAACCAGCCAAATGCGCCTGATAGACCGATCGGATCGAACAAGTCCATCTTTCCCCGCGCCCAATCCACTGCGTCGATGCCGATCAGAACTCCCGCCATCAGCACCGGAATAACAAACCAGTGCCAGAACTGATCCGACAGCGCCACAAAGATCGCCAGCGTCAACGCACAGATGTAGACCGAGATGACAAAACTATCGATAGGACGACCGGAGGCGCGTGATGCCTGATGAACCGGTATAGCGTTCTGGATGGCGCGATCCATATGGTTTCCTCTCATCTGCGGCACGAAACGCCGCCTGTCAATGAGCGACCGGCACGCACGCCCGACTCCAGGGAACGCAGCGCATGTTCGACGATCAGGAACCCACCGATTGCGTGGATCACCGATGTGACCATCGTCGCCGCAGCTGCACCGGTCAGACCAAACAGCGGGATCAGCCAGGCGCACGCGCCGATCGTTGCCGCTGTCATTCCAAGAAAGAGCAAAGCCTGCGCCCGTAAGCGACGAACTGCAGTCATTGCATCTCCGACAAACCACCCGACATATCCGATACTGGCAGCGACCATCACCAGCACGAACACATGGTTGTACGCGCCATACTCCGGTCGGTAGATCAGGGTCAGCACCCAACCGCCGATCAGCCAGGCGATCAGCACTCCGGCGCCGCCCAGCGCCAGCGCAATCGCCACCAGTTTGAACAGCAACGCGCGAAAGGCGTGTATCTCACCGAAGGCATAGTGCTGTGCCAGGCGCGGATTGGCGGCAGCCGCGAGCGCGCCGACGACGGTTGTTCCGGCAACCTGAATGTAGGCGATTGCCGCAAAGATGCCCAGACTCTCTTTGCCCAGGATGCGCTCGACGAAATAGCGCGGGATTGCTGTACTCAGCGAAACCAGCATGATCCCGACACCGAGCGGGAGCGCCATCCATGCCAGTCGGGTCGCAACCGCCGCACGTTGCGGCGGTGAGGATCGCTCGCGGATCGGCTGCGTCTGTCGCAATGCCTGCAACCCATTCGGCACATCGTAGAATGCCAGCACTGCCGCCCACACAGCGGTCAACCCAACCACGCCCCAGAAGGCGGAACCGGTCAGAGAAACGCCAGCTGCCAGGGCAACCAGCGACACGATGCCCTTCAGCATCATCCCGGCAGCGATGCGATCCATCCGTTCCAGTCGCTGAAGCAGCCCATAAAAAATGTCGCTGATCGACTCGCACGCCTTGGCACATCCAACCGCCAGGATGACCGCCGTGGTCTCCCAGGCGTATCCAACGAGCACAACAATCGCCGCCACAACCAGCAACGCCAGCGCTGTAGTCGCCAGGCGCACGCTGAGATAATCGCGAAACTGATACTGTTGCCGCGCATCGGTCGCCTGGATGGTGCGCAGATGCAGGTTGGCGAACATGAACACTGGCGCCGTAATTGCTAGACCAAGCGCAAACATGCCAACCATTGCGGGTGAGCCGAGTTTTGCCAGCGCCATCAGCATCCCCCACTGACATGCGGCGTACACCACATTCCCGACGAATGTCCAGGAAAAATTGGCGCGCAGTGAGAGCCGGGCAAACGATCGATCACGATCCATCAACATATGCATCCCGTTCTGTCAGATAGGCGCTTACGGCGCAACCACGGGCGGCAGCAGAACCGTCATATCCCTGATCCGAACGATGCGTGCAGCTAGCCCGTCCAGCGCCAGCGCATCGATAGTCATGCTGTCGCCGGACACGCGAAAGGGCAGTTCCATTCCTGTGTCGAAATCGACGATGCGACGTGGCGGCGCATTCAGTCCAATAGCGCGCCAGTTGATGGCGACTATTGCCGTTCGCGGTCGCTCGTCGGGGTTGTAGAAGGTCAGGTAGTCCTGCCCAAACCGTTCGACCAGAATCCCCTCACTCGCAGTGGCATACGGAACCGGTTGCCATCCGGCGACGTTCAGCGCATGCACGGCGTGCAGGTGCTGCCGGTAGGCACGCAACACGTCCTGGCTGGATGGCGGATCGCTCCAGAAATAGCGCTCTGGATCATTGCCATAGCGATCAATGTTGACGTAGATCCCTTTTGCAGTGTAGAGTGGCAGATACCGTCGAATCTGTTCCAGAAAAGCGCGGTTATTGGTGGCGCGCTCGAAACGAACGGTAAACGTGACGGAGCGCTGATTGGCGCCCATACGGATCCGGTTGATCAGGCGCAGTTTGTTTGGCAGCGTTTCGTCGTACAATTCGTCGATCAATCGACCGTTGCGCTCGATCTTGACGAACTCCTCGAGGATATAATCCGCTTCCTGGTACAGGATCCCGCCGATCGGAGCACCGCTCGATGCAATTGGAGCATCCGGCGGAAGCGATGCTCGCAATGCCCGCAAAAATGCCAGCGTCGTCAGATGTTCCAGTGCGACCACACGCCCGGTGACACGGTCATAACTGAGCGGCAGCGAAGCCACCCGCAGCGCGCGCGGGTTGAAATCGGGACGCAAATAGACCCCGACTGTATCGACGGCGACCCCGTGGTAGAGGGTTGTTCCTTCATCAGGATGGGTATCAAGATAACCAGGACCGTACAACCCATGCGCGCGTTTGACCACTTCCAGATTCAACTCACCAAAATTGCTCACAATCGTGGGCGCAGGTGCAGAACGCGGTTCATTCGACAGCGCCACATTCACTCCCGGATCGGGATTGATGCCATCGAAAATACAGCGGCGAACGCCCGGCTCCCAGGGAACTTCGGTGATCATCGAAGCAAAACTCATCGCATTCAGCCAGCGTCCGTCGGCATCCCGCAAAAGCGATGCGACAAATGGCGCTGGCAGGCGGAATTGCCCGATCAGGAAGTTCGGTCCGTTGCTGACCGTCATCTGGTACGCTTCAGCGCGCCGCCATCCACTACCCCTATCACGCTCGAAGACCGGTCCGTAGATCTGTCCGCGTTCTCTTTGTCTGGTGCAGGTCGCAAATGGGTACGAACCGGTGCATGTTTCGGCGAAAGGCGCCCTACCCTGATCGATGTCTTCGTACAGTGCAAAACAGGCAGCGATATCCGCTTCCCACGTTTGAACGCTCCCCGCCGATGACGGCTGAACTTTCAGGCGCATCCCCCGATCATAGTAACCGTGGGGCCAGATGTACACCAGGTCGTCGACGCCGAAGCGTCGGTTTTGCGCCTTGTAGCGACCCCATACAGCGCCGATCCGGTACTCGAGTGGGTTGGGAAATGCGCTGTAACTGTACTCTTCCAGCACAACCATGGTTGTTTTGCGCGGCAATCTGCCTTTGTGCGATTGCGGATAGATCGCAATGTATTTTGCGTATGCTGAACGTAATCCCCATGCAGGCTCGTCCGGCACGAAAAGCGAAAGTGCAAAGGAAACACGGTTACCGAAGCGAATATGATCGTTGTAAATGCCAAGATGGAAGCAAGCGTCATATGAGAGACGTTGCGGGTCATAACGAACATAGTACGTCGCCGGTTGTTCAGGGTTGACCGAGATTGCCAGACCGAATTCATTGTTGCCAATCAGGTTAAGACCATTCAGATTGATGTCCAGATCGGTTTTCAGGTGGAAACTTCCATCACCAAACGTTCCGATATCTATCAGTCTTTGAAGAACGGTTTTATACGGTTCGCTACGCTTTGTGATGATTTCCCGATCCTCAAAATGGTGGTACCAGTATGCGTTGACCAGATCGAGCGGAAGTTGTAAACACGCTTCGATAGCACGAGATGGCGTCGAAGAATTGGTATTGACGATTGTGGTTTCAAGATCGATCCGGTTGGCATGCGCCGTCCATTTTTCAACCGTCTGTACGTTTGTCACGCGCTGTTCACGAGAAATGATCAGGTCATCGCCCACGCGCTCCACCCGCGCAGCAGGGGTGGAGCGCAGGTCGAGCAGGGAATTTCCCCGCGCATCAAAGAGGTACACCCCCAGATCACGTCCGGTGGTCAGTGCGAATGCCTTCGTCTGCACATCCACGCGCGTAAACCTGCCGCTCTGCCGGTCAAAAACGAAGGTCAACCCATCGCGAGTGCGAAGCGTCACCTCTTTGGTCGTGTCCGTCTCAGGTGTCGTGCTACGATCCGCTGATGCGACGGAAACGGCGGTTGGATCAGGCAGTGCACCTTCCACCATTGCGCGCGGAGTATGTCCCGACTCTGACGTTGACTCGACAGGGACAGAGGCGCCCGACCCGCAAAAAGAGAGCATTGAGATCGCCAGTGACAGTAGAACAGCGCATCTCGCCACGGTTTTCGGAAATAGCGCGTGCATACCTTCTCTCTCACTCATCTGCCAGAACTCAACGCCCCGGTGTAATCTGCACCATTGCGGTCATATTCCAGCGCAACCGCTCATCCAGTCGATCAGGAGTGATGATCACGGTATACAGCGTCACATCCCCTTCCTGACCGGCGCCCAGTGGTTTGATACTGGTCACCCTGCCGGGAATTTCGAGATCCGGGATCGCATTCAGACGGATGATCGCCGGGTCGCCCTCACGCAGGCGCGTCACATTCAGTTCGCTCAGATTGGTGGTTTCGACACGCCATCCACGCACATCCGCCAGCCTAACGGCAACAAGATGGGGGTCTGCGACTTCGCCGGAGCGGATATTGAGCTCTGCGACCACTCCAGTTATCGGGGCGCGGAGTGTGGCGCGTTCCAGCGCGAGTTCTGCCTGCTGAAGCGCCGCGCGCGCTTCCTCGACACGTGCGTGCGCAATCGCCGCCTCCGCCGGTCGCGCTCCAGCCAGCAAGCGCTCCAGTTCGGCTTCGGCGATTGCCACTTCCATCCGGGCGATCTCGACAAGCGCCGCACGGCGTTCGTCCTGAAGGCGCGCCAGATCGTCTTCCGCCTGCGCGACCGCTGCGCGCGCTGCGGCGATCTGATCCGCATCAGCGCCTGCCAGGATGCGATCCAGGCGCGCTTTCACAGCTTCAACCCGCGCCTCTGCAGCGGCAATGCCGGTTCGTTCCGCCTGGAGCGCAGCTTCATACACCACTCGCGCCTGTTCGAGCGCCTTCTCGGCATTTTCCATCGCCAGTCGCGCGCTGGCTTCCCGCACACGCTGATCGGCTGTCAGCGGCTCGGTTCGCGCCTGGTTCTCGTCGCGGATGCGCGCATACTCCGTCTGACGATCGCGCAGTACATTCGCTGCCTGTTCCATCTGCAGACGCAGCGTGGTCTTTTCGAGCGCCAGGCGATCGCGCGTCGCCCGCAATTCCGCTTCCGCCTGGCGCAGTTCGGCGCGCAGGGCGCGTACATCCGCCGGATTCGGACCTTCTTCGAGACGCGCCAGCGCCACACGCGCGGCTTCGAGTCGCGCCTGCGCCGCCCGTCGAGCGGCCGGGGTGACCGCACCGCTCACTTCGCGTAGATGCGCCCGGGCACGTGCCAGCACCGCCTGGGCGCGTTGAATATCGGCTGGCGCTGCCGGACCGGCCAGCAGTTCATACTGCGCCTGTGCTGCCGATAGTTGCGCGCGCGCCTGAGCGCATCGCAGTTCCAGGTCGCTTGTGTCGAGACGCAGGATCGGATCGCCAGCCTGAACGACATCTCCTTCGCGCACCAGCACATCTCGCACGATCCCACCGGTCTCGAAGCGCAGATCGACGTGCGTTGCCGGCGCCACAATGCCGTTCGCCACGATCGGTTGCGTACCGGGCGCAACAACCGGTGGCAGCGGCACAGAGTTAGGCGCTGACTGCGTGGCAGGCAAAACGCCTGCACGACCGGATGCCATCAGCACAGCGCCGATCAGCAGAACAACTGCCAGCATTCCAAGGGCGACTCTGAGTATGGGAAGGGACATCGTACACCTCCCTCGCACATGTCAGCGACCATATTCACTGTGTGACGTCGTCGTCGATATGCGGATTGGAATTGTTGGAAATGAAGGAAGCCTATGCGTCCGACGCGCGCGATGAAGCCGGAGATTGCGGCGACGTCACACCACGCAGCGCATGTTTCCCTCCCGTTCCTAACCACAGGCGCCGGCGGGTCACAGGGGATCCAACATCTGGATCGCTGCTCCAGGAAGCGAGCGGTTCATCGACCGCGCCAGTCAGGACGACGCCTGCCATCCGGATCGATGCCCGATCCAGCATTGCGCGGGCGGCAACGGTGGCAGCGGCGCCGGTCGATTCGGCGCGCACGACGAGCAGAGCAGCGTCTGCCGTTTTCGCAAGCAGCAGCGTATCGGCAAAGGCGAGCAGCGCCGGACCGACCATGATCACCAGTTCGGCGTGCTGGTGCAGTTCCTCAACAATGTCGCGTAACCGCGACGAATCGAGCAGGATCATCGGATTCGCCGTCGGCTCGCCGCCGGGTAGCAGCATCAGGTGGGCCAACGACGTCGGGCGCAGGTAGCGGTAGACCGGCAGCGACTGAGCGCATTCCAGCGCTTCTTTCAATCCAGGAACATTCGCCAGGTCAAAAAAGGAGTGAAGCATCGGTTGACGCAGATCGCCATCCACCAGAATGACCCGCTGACCGATCTGGGCAGAGACCGCTGCCAGATATGCAGCCACTGTGCGAGCATCCTCCAGCGGTTCCGCACTGGTAACGATCAGCGTGGACGCGCGCTGAGCGTGCAGCGCGTCGCGCAGATGCACCGCGAGCATACGGTAGGCTTCCGATGTGTGATCGTCGATAGCAAACGACCGTTGCGCAGCGCTGGAAGCGCCCCGGATGACGCCAAGAACAGGCGCATTGGTCAATCGCGCGGCATCATCGCTGGTCTTGACCGTCTCATCGATGTACTCACGCACCACGGCAATGCCAGACATGCCCAGCAGACCGAAGATCACGCCCAACAACACATCACGTGCAATCTTTGGACTGAACGGGACCGGATCGGGCCACGCCGGTTCGACCACGCTCAGTCCTCTTTCTCCTCCCGCATACGCGCCCGCAAGCAATTGACGATCCTGCTCACGGAGAAGACGCACTAGTTCGTTCGCAATTTCTGCGGCGCGTTGAGGGGAGCGGTCGCGCACCGACACAACGATCAACTGTGTATCGCGAATAGTAGACACCCGGACGTTGCGCATTAACCGCTCCGGTGTCGTTTCGAGATTCAGACTGGCAATCACCCCCTCGTAGAGCGGTCGCTTCTTCAAAAGTTCCGCATAGGTGCGCGTCAGTTGTTGACTCATCAGCACCGATTCATAACTCGGCGCCGTCATGCCCCGATTCTGGTTGACGAGGAGGGTCGCCGACGCCTGGTAGACTGGCGGTCGAAGCAGATCGACGATCAGTGTCAGCACCCCGACAATGATTGTTCCTGCCAGGATTGAACGCCATCGCCGCCGCATCAATCGCCGAAATGCTCGTGTATCCATTGCCATGGTCCTCCGAACCACTGCTGCCAGCACCAACCACAACCGGGCGCTGTGTCTGCGAGCATAAACACACCTACCGCCAGAGAACTGGCGTCATAAGCTGGCGTGATGAAGACCCGATCACGAGGATCGTCCATCACACCCAACTATCTGAAGATGTGCTACGCTGTTCGTGCTTGATGGGGGTGGAGTGATAGGTGGAAAGGGGGAAGGTTGTTGCTTTCTTAGCACCCCACTCTAGCAACCGAAGATGAACAACCGCCAACCAACTATGATCACTATTATGACATTTTTATCATCAGATACGCGATGCAGTGATCCCAGAAGGTAAACAAGAGGTATATTATGTGCACATATGAGTAAAACTTTTGAGGAGATAAGCCATTGGATCAGGCGCTCAAACACAAACAATGAACATCCTCACATCTAAGTCACGCTTTATTTTCAAGTAGAATACCGATCTTTGGAAGATTACCGTCAAGTCTTTTAGAAATGACAAATAATTCATCTCAGGTGTATAAATATGGTTATCAGTTCTCAAGGACATGACCAGCGCTATCACAGAGCGCAGGCAGATTGCTTCCTGCTCTCCGACGCATCCTGTCGGGCGCCTGTTCGCACTAGGGACAATGCACGCGCCTGGGGGCGAGAGCGTCCTGCCCGCGTCGCGTCTACGAGGGCAAGATGCCCTGGCTCCCAGGAGAAATGTGAATACTTACTCCGTCGGTTCCGTTCGCCAGAGCCGGGCGACTCGTGGTACTATGAACCCGGTGATACTGCCTGTTCCTGCGTATGCACAGGGCGCCCATGAAGCGTGTCTTGACGATCGTCTTTCTGATCTTTCTGATTGCCTGTGGTCAACCCGCAGCGTCACCTCCGCCCACCTCTGCACCCCAACGCACGCCGGTTGTCCGCCCGGTGACGCCGCCAGCCGATCCGGGGCGTCTTGCATCTCGCGCCACGCCGCCGCCTAATGTGGCGCCGCTTCTGGCAGAACGTCTGGCACAGGTTGAACGGGCGCTGGCGCGCGCTGAACCACTGATGCTGCTTGATGGACTCGACACAGCACAGCAGGCAGCCTGGCGGATAGCCGTCGCCGATGAGCGCGTGCGCCAGGCGCTCTCGACTGCTGACGGACGCCTGGTGCGATCAGAGGTCTTCGGCATCTATCCGCTCGGTCCGGCGGATGATGCGCTGGCGGGGGATGTCTGTCGTAACCAGACGTGCTACCGAGTCGAACTGTACGACTACGCGCGCAATCGCACCGTGCTTGCAGTTGTCGATCCGCAGGCAGGGCGCGTCCATCGCGTCACATCGCTCGATGATACATAACCGACAATTGTGCCGCGCCATCTGCTGGATCTGGCAGCGCAGATTGCGCTGGCAGCGCCCGAAGTGCGCGCAGAACTGGGGTTGCCTCTCGATCAGCAGATGATCCAGCAACCGCAGATGAAAGTGCAGTTCCAGGCGACCGTCTGCGAACGATCCCGTCACCTGTGCACGGCGCCGATCTTTGTCTGGGGTGAACGGGCGCTGTGGGTGATTGTCGATCTGGTTGATTATACGATCATTGGACTGCGCTGGACCGACCTGGGCGCGTCGAGTCGACGCCCTGTCACCGAGCAACGCATGCAAGACGATGTGGTGACGGCGCGCTTCTGCAATCAGAAAACCGAACTGCGCCGCGATGGGTGGTCGCTCCGCTATCTGCTGACCAGTACCGACGGGTTACGCATCGAAGATGTGCGCTTCAATGATCGTCCGGTGCTCCATAGCGCCAAACTGGTCGATGTCCACATCAGTTATTCGCAACAGGAAGGGTTTGGCTACAGCGATGCACTCGGATGTCCGGCATTTTCGGCAGCTGCAGTGGTGGCATGGGATGGACCTCAGATCGAGCCGATCCGTGCGGCAAATGGCGTTGACGGGTTTGCATTGGTGCAACGCTTCCGTAGCGAGTTCTGGCCCACGCCATGCAACTATGCGTACCGTCAACGCTATGAGTTCTACCAGGATGGCAGTTTTCGCATCGTATTCGTGAGCGAAGGACGCGGTTGCGGCAATGATGGCATGTATCGTCCGGTTATGCGGATGGCGCTTGCAGACGACCGGTATACATTTGCGGAATGGGACGGCGCTGGCTGGCGGGACTGGAAGACCGAGGGATGGCAGGTGCAGCGTGATACGACTGCATATACGCCGGAAGGGTATCAGTATCGGGTGACGAACGTCAGCCGACACGGATGGTATATTGCACCGGGGCGTGGTCAGTTCAACGATGGCGGACGCGGCGACAACGCCTATCTCTATGTTGTGCGCGGCGACGTTGAGCGCGACGAGGGTGAGAGCGATCTGCCGACGCTTGGCGATTGTTGCAATACCGATGAACGTCAGGGACCGGAGCGCTTCCTGACACCGCCGGAGTCGCTGGAGTACGTACCGCTGGTCATCTGGTACGTCCCGCAGTTGAAAAACTCGGACACCCCTGGCGCCGAATACTGTTGGGCCGACTCGATCCTGCAAGATGGCGTTTTTGTGCCCCGTGTCTGGCCCTGCGCCGCCGGTCCGTTGTTTGTACCAATCGGAGGCAACTGATGGGGAAACGGCGTCAGACGGCGACATTGCGAAGGCGCCGCATGACCGCATCTGCACCACCGAATGCCACTCGCGGATTTCTGTTGCTGGCGGTGGGGGTCATCGTGCTGCTGGCAGTAGCAGGCGCGGGGTGGTGGATGACGCGCCGCGCAGAACAGGCATCGCAGGCGCCGACGCAATCTTCCGGAGTTATCGGCGGTGTCACTGGTTGTCGCAGTATTCCGCGTTTCGCCACACGATTGGGGTATGCCGATCGGCTCGGCATCAGCACGAGCGAGCGCACGTACAAAGGGCTGGTCATCTTCGACGGGCGCGTGCCGGTCACTGCCGACCCAGCGCAACGCGACATTCACCAGGAACCCTCGTGGGACGACGCTGGTACGCTGGGACCATTCGTCATCGACCGCGATGGGCATATCTATACCGCTGCCGTGCCACGCACCGCCGTGAGTGACAACCCGCCGGGAAGCCTGAATGTGATTTACCGGATCGATAGCGACACGGCGGAATTGCAGCCGTTCGTCACCCTGCCGGGCGCGCCAGCCGGTTCGAGCGATAATCCGTTCGGGATACTTGGAATGACATACGACTGTGACACCCATGCGCTCTATGTCAGCACGGTCGCCGGTTCGACCCGGCAGTCGGAAGAGGGGCGGATCGTGCGGATCGACCTGGCGAGCAGGGAGATCAGTGATGAAGTGATCGGCATCGATGCCATCGGGCTGGCAGTGTTTCAGGGGCGCACAGGGAAGCGTCTTTACGTCGGGCTGGCGCGCAGCGCCGACGTTGGCTCGGTTGAACTGGACGCCGCCGGTCACGCCACCGGTGAGTTTCGCATCGATCTGACTCTCGACGAGCAGGTGACGATGTTTGCCGATCCGCGTGTGCGCCGGATCAGTTTCGATCAGACGAACATGACCCTCTTCATCGTGCCGTTCACCTTCAACCTGCGCGCCGTCTCCGAACAACAGCAGGTTACGCTGCGGTACGGCTACGACGCCGAACGCGACTCCTGGGTTCCCTTCCCCGCGAGCATCCCTACATCTGATAGAGCACATCTGCATGGGTGATGATGCCGGGCGGCGCTGTATCGGGCAAACCGCCCGGCGTGACCAGACACGCAATCACCCCGCTGCGCGTCAACGCTTCCGCCACGTCCTCACGCGGCGTGTCTGGCGCAATGCACACCACGCGATCAAGAGCGTCTGGCGGCAATACATCGGCAACCGTCAGATCGGCGAAACGCCGATTCACCCGCTCAGCAAGCGCCTGTGCCGCCACAAGATCGCGCTCCGTCAACAATCCGACAATCTGGCGATCATCGCTCAACACCGGCAACTGTCCATAGCCGCCGCGAATCATCAGGTCGCGCACATGCGCCAGCGACCCCGCCTGATCGATAGTACAAACGGCACGAGTCATCAACGCTGAATTAAGTCCAGTAGAGCCTGCGCAGGCGGGCTTCACCCTGTATAGCCAAGGACCTTATCTCCACAGCAAGGGACGAATACCGGTTTATATTTGCGGTCGGAGCGCTGCGCTCAAGGAGGAACTTGATGAACTCGATCAACTAAGCAGCCAAATTAGGAGAGATCTGTGACCCGTAGGAATGCGACAGACAGTTGCGCACCTGTGTATAAGCGTCGATGCGCTCGATACTATCTTCTCTTCATCGAGCGTGTCTCGTCTGCGGAGAACGTTTGCACAGCATCTCCCAGGCTTCTATCGCCGACGTAACCGTAGTGGTACGCTAGGCGTTCAAGATACTCTTCGACCAATTTGAACACCTGATCGCCTGCGCTGGCGCTATCGTCGCTCAGTGTGGCGCGCAGCGCCAGCGCCGTGCGCAAAACTCTCGTTCTGTGGTAGTTGTTGTTGATGTATTGATCGTCGTAGCATAACCCACCGGCTATGATAAGGTTCAAGAACTACCGTGTTTCTCAGATACATTGACCATCGTTCCTACCCGTTGTGTTGCACAAGGCGCCCGTGTCTGGCGGAGTGTATTTTAGTGCAAGACAATAGACAGTCGCGTGATCACGCAGCGCTTCACCTTTACCCCAGCACCCCTGTCACCAGCGCCAGCAACACGCCGCCAGCGACGACGCTG
>JAGHYV010000090.1 GCA_017743475.1 Roseiflexus sp.
TTATCCATGACGGCGTAGAACGTCCCATTCATCGTCCGAGTGATAAAGTTGACCGAGAATTGTATTACAGCGGCAAGAAGAAACGGCATACGCTTAAGAATGTTCTTATTGTTGATGAGTTCGGCGCTATTCACTTTTTGAGCGATACGTATGAAGGAAGAGTGCATGACAAGAGTATTGCGGATGAAGCGAAGTATTCCCTTCCGACAGCAAGTCTGCTCTATCAAGACGTCGGGTTCCGAGGATTTGACATGCATGGCGTGCTGGTGATTGAACCGAAGAAGAAGCCGCGCTACAGAAGGCTCACACCGCAAGAAAAGGCGAATAATCGGCGTAGATCATCGGTTCGCGTGCGCATTGAACATGTTATCGGCAAAGTTATGGAAACGTGTTGCGGGTTGCACAACTTCCGAATTCGGTTGAAACGCAAAGAGTATTCTGAAAATCAAAGTAAACCTTGATGAAGTCTATTGTCTGGCAGAACGTCAACAACGGACGGCGCGTCTGGCAACGGCAATCTGGCGGTTGCCGCAGATTGATACGCGCCGGCCGTCATCGTGATCCGGTCAAGACATGGCATATCACGTCTCGACCGCAAGACAACCCCGAATTACCGTGATCGTGCAGCTTGAACTGCCTTCTCTGCTGCTTCCGCCAGCGTCGTAGCTGGTATCAGCGCCGATTCTGCCAGAATGCGCCGACCTTCTTCCTCATTCGTGCCGACCAGTCGCGCAATCATGGGAACGTCGGTATTGACCTCTTCCAGGGCGGCGACAATGCCTTTTGCGACTTCATCGACACGGGTGATACCGCCGAAGATGTTGAACATTACCGCCTTGACGTTCGGATCAGAGAGGATGATCTGGAGAGCGGTTTTGACCTTCTCTTTGCCTGCACCGCCGCCGATGTCGAGGAAATTGGCAGGTTCACCGCCATACAGTTTGATAACATCCATCGTTGCCATCGCCAGACCGGCGCCATTCACCATGCAGCCGATATTGCCGTCGAGTTTGATGTAGGTGATGCCAGCCTCACGGGCACGCTGCTCGGCTTCCGGCTCATCCGACGAGTCGCGCATCGCTTCGAGCTCAGGATGGCGAAACAACCCGCTATCGTCCAGCACAATCTTCGAGTCAAGCGCCAGAAGCGAACCGTCGGCGCGCACAACCAGCGGGTTGATCTCTGCCAGCGACGCATCGACATCCATGTAGGCACGGTAAAGCGCTGTAGCAATCTGAGCAAACTGGCGCACCTGCCTGCCGTCGGTCAATCCAATACCGTATGCAAGATCACGCGCTTGAAAGTCAAGCAACCCCATCATCGGGTGCGCCGCCACTTTGACAATCGCTTCTGGTTTGGTCCTGGCGACTTCTTCGATTTCAACACCGCCCTCGGCTGATGCCATCATCACAATTCGCCGTGAGGCGCGATCCAAGATCGCACCCAGGTAGATTTCGTGCTCGTAGGTGATGGCTTCGGCAACCAGCACTTTCTCGACAGTCAATCCTTTGATATTCATGCCCAGGATCTGGCCCGCGACCTGCTCCGCCTGTTCCGGGGTGTCGGCGAGTTTGACGCCGCCTGCCTTGCCGCGCCCTCCAACAAACACCTGCGCTTTGACAACGACTCGCCCGCCAATCTGCTCCGCAATTGCGCGTGCTTCTGCCGGTGTTGTGGCGACACCGCCACCAGTCACCGGTATGCCGTAGCGCGCCAGGATATCGCGTGCCTGATACTCGTGCAGCTTCATCGCCTGTTCCTCTCCCTGCTCGTGCGTGACTTGCGCAGAATGGTAGCATTTCCGCTGCACTGCGTCAACTTTCGAGCACTACCCAGGCGCGGCGATCGCGCTTGTTCAGGATCGGCGGATGCTCAATCGGCGCAATGTCGCTCAACCAGATGAGCACGGCATAGCGACTGTGCTGCACCCGGTCAAGCACATCATCATCCAGGCACAGTCCGGCGGCGTACTGATCGATCAGCGCTGCAACGCGCGCTGGCGTCAGGTTATCGTAGAACGCCACCTTCACAACCCGCGCTGTCGCTGCGGTTGGTCCGCCAGAACGCTTCAGGATCAACTGATCGTCAACGGCGACACGACCATACGGCGCAGTGCGCATCCGCAAAAACCGCGACTCAATAGTCTTGACGCCCATCAGGATGCGGCTCAGGTAAGGTTCGCGCAGAATGGCGAGGTGGGTTGCCATGCAACATTCATCGTCACAGTTGCGTCGTAATGAGCGGAAAGGAGCGCGCAGGTTACGATTCGAGCATGGGTATTGTACCGTACTGCGTGGTGATGGACAATGGAAACTCGACCACTTCGACGCGTACGCAGTGAGCGTATTTTCGGCGGGGTCGCCGCCGGTGTGGCGCGCGCGATGAATATCGATCCAGTGTTTGTACGTTTGGGTTTCCTGTTTCTCGCACTGCTCAACGGATTTGGCACGCTGTTGTACCTGGCAATGTGGATCCTTGTGCCAGCCGAGGATAGTCAGGAGATCGACCCCAGATCGCAGATCTGTGAAAATATCGCCGATATACGCGCGGTCGTCGAAGAGTATGTGGCGCGGGTTCGGAGCATGTTCGTAGCGTAGGATGACAGTTCAGGGCAGGCCCGACGCCTTCAACGCCCAACGTTCCACTGCAATGCGCCGCGATCGTCGTGCTGCACGACCAGGAGTAACCCTTCGCGCAGCGAAACGAAACCGGGTGGGTCGATCAGGATATTGCTGACGCCACGCGCGCGTTCGAAGTACAACGTGGCGTCTTCGAGTGAGTAGAACAAGCCGCGTGTTGTGATCCCGCGTACTACTGGTGTCAATGGCAGGAGCGAGAGGGTATCGCCGGGGGAACCGTCGAGTGTCGCCTGATCGCGCACCAGGAAGAGGCGTTGCCGCTCATCGATCAGGCGTACCTGTCGCCCATGCAGTTCAGGCATTGCCAGCATGGCGACATTAGCGAAGGTGTGATCCCAGCGACCGCCAAGGGCGCCGAGAATGTCGATCCGCTCTGCACCGATGGCTGCGGCGTGCAACAACGCCAGTTCCAGGTCGGTTTCGTCCTTTTCGCGTGGGAAGCGACGCAGTTCGACGCCGTCCGCCGCCAGCGCCGCCAGCCGATCATTGTCGAGCGAGTCGAGATCGCCGATCACCAGCGATGGGCGAAGACGTGCTTCTACCAGCGCGTTTGCACCGCCGTCAGCAGCAATCACCACATCAGCATCAGTGATCAGCGAACGGTAGGGGTCGAGCGATAATGACGGAGCATTGGCGACAATTACCACATACATGGCTTTCCTATGCAACGCCAACAATCCGATTGCGCAGGATGCCGATTGAGTCGATCTCTGCTTCCATTACATCCCCGGGGCGCATGTACTCCGGCGGTGTGCGACCGAGTCCAACACCGGCCGGGGTGCCGGTTGCAACGATCATGCCCGGCTCCAGCGGCATGCCAAGTGATAGATGCTCGATGATCGCCGGAATATCGAAAATCAGGTCGCCCGTATGGGAGTTCTGGCGTGTCTCGCCGTTCAACCGCAATCGTATGCCGAGTCCCGCAGGGTTGGGGATCTCATCAGTCGTCACAATGCATGGTCCCATCGGGCAGGCGCGATAGAGGCTCTTGCCTTTGAAAAACTGCTGGTGCCTGCTTTGCAAATCACGCGCTGAAATGTCGTTGATGATCGTGTATCCGAAGACGTACTCCATCGCCTCATTGCGCGGGATGTTCATCCCGGCTTTGCCGATGATGAATGCCAGTTCGACTTCGTAATCCAGTTCGTTTGTCACCTTCGGATCGAGCGGAATATCGTCGTCCGGTCCGCACACGGTATGCGCCGCTTTGGTGAAGAAGACCGGGTACTCTGGCATTTTTGGCTCCCGCCCGCGCGCGCGGTATGACTCGATAGTGTGCGCAACGTAGTTCATGCCCAGGCAGATGACATTCTGCCGCGGACGCGGGATGGGGGCAAGGAGGGTTACAGTGCTCAGCGGTACGCCTGCACCGCGTTCCACTGCTGCGCGCGCAGCTTCCAACCCGGCAGGACCGGCATCGATCAGACTCAGCATATCGGGCGCTACACTGGCAAGCGACACGACCTCGTCGCCACGTAGCGCACCCAGGTGAACTCCCTCGCTGTCGCGGTAGGTCACCAGACGCATTGTTTGTCTCCTCAAAAGCATGACAGGCGGATACGGTATCCTGTATAGTACCACAGAATAGAGGCGAGGGGCGAGAGGATTGAAGGTTGAAAGTGGGAAGGTCGTTGCATGTTGAACGTTGCAGGTGGGAGGAGGCGAGGGGCAAGCGAGGGACGAGGCGAGGAGTGAGGGGCAACGTAGGGGTGCAGCAGCGCTGCGCCTGGACCGGAAGCGGGGGCAAGCGTAGGGGTGAGGTGCAAGGGGCGAGGGGCAAGTGAGGCGCAAGGTGAGGCGCAACGTAGGGGCGCAGCAGCGCTGCGCCCAGACTGGCAGCGGGGGCAAGCGTGGGGTGAGGCGCGAGGCGAGGGGCGACGTAGGGGCGCTGCGCCACTGCTACCGTTGCCGGTCGCGCTGGTGTAGTTGCCAGGCGGTAAGCGCCAGGCAGACGACCATGTAGCCCAGGAGGATGACCCAGCGTGAGAGCAGATGGGTTGGAGTGAAGGTATATTCCTCTGGTGGATTGGGCAGGCGGAGCATCCCGGGTTGGAGCGGCAGGCTGTTGATATTAACCGAGGTGCCATAGGCATCCATCGCCCAGCGACTGATCGTCAACCACGAGAGGACGCGCTGAACTGTGATGCCATCCCCAAGACTGAAGATGACTCCTGCAAAAATGATCTGCGGGATAAGCGCCAGCGGCACCATCGAAATCGCGCGATCCGGCGTTGCTGCAAATGCTGAAATAGCCAGCCCCATCGCCATTCCGGCCAGCGACGTCAATACAGCAGTGATGAACAGTTCCAGCTGGATCGGCAGCATCACCCCATGCTCAGGGAATTGCACCTTCAAGCCGACCAGTGCGAGCAGGACAGCGCTCTGGAGAATTACCAGCAGGAGCAGCACCACCACTTTAGACAGGACATACGGAACAATGCGCAGGTTTGCCAGACGTTCACGCCGGTAGATCGGTGCTTCTTTAGTAATCTCGCGTGCAGCGTTGATGATGCCGAACCAGACGCCGACTGTTGCCAGCATGAAGAGCACTTTTTTGGCTTCGTTCGCAAATGCATTCTCGCCAACGATAGCATCTGCTTTGGCGACCAGCATCAGCAGAAGACCGATAATCGGCGCCTGGAGCAGAAGGATCGCCAGATTGCGCCGGTCTTGCAGGGTCAGGTCGAAGTAGCGACGCACCAGAATGCCAAACTGACGGAATGACGAAACACCGGAACGCTTCGCGGCGCTCTGATCCGCTGTGTTGCCAGATACCGGACCTGCTGGCGCCTGCGCCAGTCGTCCGGTCACATACGTGGCATACTGTGGCGAGGCGCGGAACTTCATTTCCCACAATTCTGCGAGCGTCGGAACCGTCGGCTTGCTATTGCCAGATGTTTGCTGATGATGGTGCTGCCAGGCAGCGTATTCCGCCTGCAGATCACGTTGCACAATCGCCCACCGTTCAGGGTCATTTGGATCAGCCAGCCCGTCGATGCGGGTGTAGATGTCGGCAAAATCGCCGCTTGCCACACCGAAGAACTTGAGCGCCTCAGCTGGCGGACCAAAAAACACCATGCGCCCATCCGACATGAAGGCAACGTGGTCGCAGACATTGATATTAGCGGTTGCATGGGTCACCAGGATAATTGTTCGACCGCTATCTGCCAGGCGACGCAGGGTATACATCATCTTCTTTTCGAGACCGGGATCGAGACCGGATGTTGGTTCATCCAGGAAGAAGAGTGAAGGATCAGCCAGCAGTTCGGCACCGATGCTGACCCGTTTGCGCTGCCCGCCCGACAGATTTTCGATCGGTTTTTCGCGGTGCGGCGTCATTTCAACGTCGTCGAGCACCTGCTCGATGCGCTGACGGATCTCTGCTGGCGCTGTATCGGCGGGCAGGCGGAGTTCAGCTGCATACCTGAGCGCGCGTTCGACCGGCAGCGCGCGATGCAGGATATCGTCCTGTGGGACATAGCCGAGCACTGAACGATAAGCATCAAAGTTGCGATAGTAATCGTCGCCGTTGACCAGAACGCTGCCGTGGGTTGCCTGTGCAAAGCCGGACAGGGCGTTGAGGAGGGTGCTCTTACCGGTACCGCTGCCGCCGACAAGTGCAACGAACTCACGCGGTGCAATCGAAAGCGATACATCCTTCAAGATCATGCGGGTTTTGCCGCCGCGCGACACTTCGCGCCACAGGTTGCGCGCATCAATGCGCAACGCACCGCGCTGGTCATACTGATCGAGGCTTTCACCAGTGTAGACCAGTTTGAACGCGCCGATCTGAATGATATCCCCTTTGACCAGCGTATGTTCGGTGATCCGACGTCCGTTGACGAACGTGCCGTTGGTGCTTCCCACATCGCGCAGAACGTGTTTTCCGTTCATACGGTCGATGACCGCATGCCTGCGTGATACCTGGGGATTGTCGAGCAAAATCTCACATCCCTCACGACCAATCGTGATCTGCGGGTCGGTCGGATCGAGGCGGTAACTTCGTGCCACCGCAGCAGCCCGCTGAACCTTCGGCGCCTGGGGATTGCGGTAGGTCAGGGTCACAAAATTGCCGGTCGCCGGATCGCCAATCCGCAGGACATCACTGTCTGCCAGGATGTGGGGTATACCTGCAGGAAGCCGACGTCCTTCGAAGAGCAGGCCGTTGGTGCTGCCGACATCAATAATCTGGTGTGCAACGCCGTGGGGTTCGATCTGTGCGTGACGTCCCGACACAAAGCGTGACGTGATCACGATATCGTTGTCGGGAGCGCGCCCGATCGACAATGGTTGCTGACCGAGTGCGACCTCGAACGTTCGTCCGACATCCTGAACGATCAAGAGCGGTCCCGAAAGTGGTGCGCTGCCCTGCGATGCACCCTCGCCGCTTGCGGCGTAGGCAGGCGGCGCAGACGTCGATCCCTGGCTCGTGAATATCTGGGTTTTCTGGGAGGCGCTGTCAGGTGAAGAAGCCCCAATCGCCGATGTTGACGTGACCGGAGCTGCCGTCTCCTGCGGTTTACCGCAGCGGGTGCAAAACTTTGCACCGAGACGGCTCAACGGTGCACCGCAGTGGATGCAGGTTGTAGACAGTGACACGATGCCTTCCTCGCTGTGCTACTGATAACCACGCACTTCGATTGTAGCATGCCGCGCAATGTTTGTGCGGCGCTGCTGCGTTCCCCAATACGCGCAATCATGTGCGTTGATAGATCACAGCGCTCCTGCGAAGTTGTTGCTCCAGCAACAGGCGTCCATGCCGATACTCCTGCCCTGATACCCCGCTTATGTCCGACAAGGTGAACACCCCGTCTTTGTATATTTCGATGACCATTTCGGTTTCCACCTGACCTTTACACTGCATCACCTGCTCTTCTGGCGGCTCATCGCTGAAGGGGTCTGCCACCTGCGTGGTAATGGTCAGATCGACGCTGGTTGTTGCCGTTCCCCCGCTGATGCGCTAGATCGGCTCGCCCTGTAATCGCCCTTGCCGATGTATTCGAGCTTTGTGAGCGTGTAGTCGGTCTCGAAGCTGACGGTGATGCCGACACCGACGCACCCAGCAAGCAGGGCGCCGGTCAGCAGCATAACCAATGCCAGGACGATGCGCCAACGCGAACTCTGCACCAGAGCGCTGAACAGTGGAAACGCCAGTGCCACCGTCGCCGGGTGTGCGCCGTTCACTGCCGGATCATCAATCGCAAGGCGCTGCCTGCCCTGAATGTTGTCGGGACCGATCACTGCCGACCCTTCCAGTTCGAACGGTACAGTTGTATACTCTGGAGGAAGGGTGGAGGGGTCCATTTTGAAGATCAGTTTATTGAGTCCATCCTACTCATACACTCCCATGGTAGCCAGAAAGGCATCAAGAGTTCCTGACGTATCACTCGTGGGAGAGCCGCCGTCAGGGGTGCAGACCACCGCGCTCCTGATCGTCTTGCCCGGAATCAACATCCAATCCCCCTGAAGATCGACGATGCGCACGGTTGCTTTGAAGGTGTTCGACGCATTGCGCCCAAGCGCCACGACTCGCACTATCGGGTAGCCCATCGTTCGGTGAATGGGACCTAGAATGAGCTGATCCTGCCCGTCGTGATGCTTCACTGGCTCGTCGCCCTGACGGTAGAGCAACTCGATGCCTGGTTCGATCGTGAGCATCACGGGCCAGCCGGGGTGTCCGCGCTGAACACTTTGACCGCTGATGACCTGAAGCGGGTAAACTCCACCTTGTTCGATAAGGGCGTTGATGTGGTATTCGGGAGGGCGACTGTCGGGTGTTTCCTGCATGATCTGCGGTGGGCTCGAACTGGTGCGCAGCGAGAATTCGCTTTTCGACGTGCGCGAAATCTGGATGATGTCACCAAACGCATCGCCAACGCGAACGGTTTCGTGGAGCGGGATGGAGGTGTTCGTCCGTTCAGGCGCTGCGCCGAGCAAGTAGCGCGCGTAATCGTCTAGATTGGCGCGGATTTTTGCCTGAGTGTCCGCATTGTCCAACAGGTATCTTCCCCGCTTGATAGCCCAGATCATGTCCCTCTCGCTGATCGGGCAGCTGTACTCGCACATATTCACCCTGAGCAGCTGGGCATGAATATAGCGCGCTTCATCGTTCCGCCCCCAGGTGAACGGCGCCGCCTGAAATCCAAGCATTGCCCCACTGACGTTCGTCTGACCGTAGTGTTTCAGGTTGTACTCCAGCGCCCCGTTATCGATCAGGAAGACACCATTTTCGGCGGTCGTCTCCAACCACCACGTTCTCGCGCCAGAAAGCGCAGCGGCAGTCATGGCATACGCTTCGTCCTGGATCCAGTGGAACAGTTCATGAGCCAGTTCACGTCGCGCTTTATCGCCGGTGATCGAAGTAGCGCTATCCAGCGAAAGATAAATGACCTCGCTTCTGATACTGTACTGGGGGGCTGAAACGGACCGATCCACAACGATCCAGATAGAGGCGTTCGACCCGGCAGCAGTGAATCCTTTGTCTGCGTATGCTTTCATGATTGCGCTGGTCTGGGTGATGATAGCATCGGCCTGGGTTGGTTCCAAGAGCGCCTCGCCCAGCCACATCACGTAGACCCTGCCATCCGTGCGGCAGCGATGACTGCTGCGGGTGAAGAGTGCTAGGCATGACATATATGTGTTTGTCTGGGACGTTTCAGCGGCGTAGGCGCGGCGCGAGGTTCAGCCCCAGTGTGCTGCCCGTGTCGGCGGGCAATGCAGCATTGCCAGACTTTGCCCGAAGAACGACATAGTGGATCGAGCCATCGCGCGCTATGCCGGGCGCTGGTGTATCGGGCAACGTTTTGGGTGTCACAGCGGCTTCGACGTACAGTACGCCATTGACTGGCTGCGTGTCGAGGATCGCCAGATAGGTGGTATCGATCACAACTGCAACACGCGAGTCAGGACTTGCGGCTGGCAGTGTCAGCGACGCCCGCCCGCGCCCGTCGTTGTCGGCAACGATGGCATAGAAAGGCGTTTCGATGGTAAAGTCCTGGCTCAGCGCATCAGCGAGCGTTCCCTAGGCGCTGCTTGCGATCAGTTCGACATGCGCCGCTTCCTCAAGGATGTCGGCTGGCACGATCAGGCTGGCGCCATGACTGTCGGTGTGCGGTTGACCATCGGGGGCAACGATGGTCTGTTCCTGCGGCGTGAGGGTCATGGTCAGCGGCGCCAGCTGTTCTTGATCAGAAGATGGGGGCGCGACGGGTCCAACGGTGCTGCGCCACGGACCGAGGATCACCGCGGCTGCGCCTCCTCCGATCAGCAGAAACACTGCCACGATGCCGAGGATGATGCCGATGTGTGAGGAACGACGGGGCGGCGACCCCAGAATCTGCCCCGTTCCCGGATATGGCAGCGCGACAGGTGATGCTGGAGGCGGCGGAAAACCAGCCGGTTCCTGACGATATGGCAGCTGGTAAGGCGATGCGGAAGGTTGCGCATATGCAGATGCAGGCAGCCGATAGGATGACGGTGTAACAGATTGCCCATATGCGGGTGGTTGATAGGATGGCGGTGTGATAGGTTGCACTGGCACGGGTGGCTGATAAGGTGGCGGTGCAGCAGTTGGTGCAGATGCAGGCGATTGACAGGGTGGCGGCGCAGCAGGTTATGTAGATGCAGGCTGCAATGCAGCAGGCAGCGCATATGCAGATGCGGGTGGCTGGAGATAGGCAGGCGTGGTCGGCGTCTGCGGCACAGAGTGCGCCTGTTCGCGCGAAGGCGCCAGCACGGTTGCTGTGCCTGATGCGACCTCCAACCGCAGGATAGTATCTCCAATCGAAAGCGTGTCTCACGGACGCAAGATCGTCGGTTTGCGCAACGGCATGCCGTTCAGAAGCGTCCCGCCGCTGCTGCCAACATCCTCAGCGACGAACGCTGCGCCGTTCCAGGTCAGTCGTAGATGGCGTCGTGAAACCTTTGGATCGCTGATCAGAATGGTGCTGTCGTGCGCCCGACCAATGGTGACGGTTGCAGCGGGGATGGGTACGCGCATCGGTGGGGTGTTGTTCTGGGTAACCAGCATCTCGAATGTCTGAGGCGGTTGGATCAGCAGATGACCGCAGCGTGAGCAGAATCGGGGGCGCCCAGCTGAGGCGCGCCACAACCAGGACAGAGCGGCTGCGCCTGATGAGATAGGGGGTTCAATGACCTCCACGGAACGCGAGCGACGTTGATATCATCAGACAGATTGAGGAACAACAACCCGCTTCGGGAGGTTCAATGACCTCCACGGAACGCGAGCGACGTTGATGCGACCAGGCGCTACCACTATGCAGCAGCAGAGACGCCTGATAGCTTGCTCCCCTTATACCGCCTGTATGAAACCGTGTATGTGAAATGTTCGACAACGACGGGTTGTAACAACGCAACTATCAGCAATTGGGACCAGTTTGACGCTTTGTGCACGCTGTGCTATACTAGAAGTGCTATGGTGCCTGTAGCTCAACGGCAGAGCGCCTGACTGTGGCTCAGGAGGTTGTGGGTTCGAGACCCATCAGGCACCCCATATATATTCTGTCTACTGCCTTGCAAGAGGCTTTTTTATTTTATGGGAGTACCTTGTTGTTTCGGACGATCACACGTTCATTATCAGTCGTCACGATGGTGATATTCCTATCGAGGATACGCCGTTGGGTCTCTATTACTACGATACGCGCCATCTCAGCGCGCTTCAGATGTGCCTCAATGGTCAACCGCTCGAGTTGCTATCCTGGAACGATGAGCATGTCTATCACGCGGTCTGTTTGCTGACGAACGGCGCATCCGGAGGTCCGGAAGGCAGTATTGACCGTCAGACAATAGCAGTGCGACGCGAACGGGTAGTGCGCGAGGCGGTATTTGAGCGGTTGACACTCACGAACTACAACCGCACGCCGGTTGCATGTGATCTGACTATCGAGATGGCAGTCGATTTCGCCGATATGTTCCCGGTGCGCGGCTTCGCTACCGGTCCGCGTGGAACGATTGAACCGGTCGATTATCAGGGTGATCGGTTGCGGTTCGTCTATCGCGGCGCCGATGATGTTGTGCGCGTCACCGATATTGACCTGAGCGTGATCCCTGATATGGTGGACATCCTCGGTGCCGAGGCGCCGCCGCCTTCGCGTGGTCCGCAGGGTGAAGGATCGCGGCGTCTACGTCAGTTGCCGGCGCCGGCGCGCGCCCAGGTGCACTGGCGGGTCGAACTGGCGCCCCATGCCACGTGGGGCGTGACACTGACGATGACGCCTTCGATCCACGCAACCGAACATCCGGGAAGTGAACGTGACCTGACATTCGAGCAGGCGCTGGACGAGGTGCGTGCTTCGTACCAGGCGTGGGACGATGCCACGGCGATGGTGATGACCGATCATCCGACGCTCAACCAGTTGTTGCGGCGCAGTAGTTATGATCTCCGTGCGCTGACCGCCCGTTTTGGCGATGTTCTCCTGCCGGTTGCCGGTATTCCCTGGTTTGCCGTGCCCTTTGGGCGCGACTCGCTGATTACCAGTTTCCAGACACTCTGGTTTCACCCCGATCTTGCGCGGGGGACGTTGCGCTACCTGGCGGAGCATCAGGGGACGCAGGATAACCCCTGGCGCGATGAGCAACCCGGCAAGATTCTCCACGAGATGCGCTTCGGTGAGCTTGCCAATACCAACAGTGTGCCGTTCAATCCGTACTACGGCAGTATCGATTCGACGCTGCTTTTTTGATGCTCTTCGCCACGACCGTGCGCTGGACCGGCGATCAGGCGCTGTACCACGATCTGCTGCCGGCAGCGCTGCACGCGCTCGACTGGATGGACCTGTACGCCGATGCGGATGGGGACGGATACATCGCATTCGAGCCACGCTCATCAGCCGGGTTGCGCATCCAGGGGTGGAAGGACTCGCGCGACTCGGTGGTGCACCCGGATGGGACGCTCGCAACGCTGCCGCTGGCGCTGGTGGAGGTGCAGGCATATGCGTATGCTGCCCGCATGTGGATGGCCAATCTGCTGGAACTGATGGGAGATCACAATCGCGCGGCGGAGGTGCGTGCTGGCGCTGCTATCCTGAAAGAGCGCTTCAACGTCGATTTCTGGCTGGCTGAAGAAGGCTTCTATGCCCAGGCAATCGAAGTCGGCAAGGGTCCTATCCGCGAGGTGACCAGCAATCCGGGTCATGCGTTGCTGTGCGGCATTCTGACGCCGGAACGCGCCGCGCAGGTTGCAGCGCGCCTGGTTGCGCCCGATATGCTGTCGAGTTGGGGGGTGCGCACGCGCAGTGCGGCAGACCCGAATTACAATCCGATGAGTTATCACAACGGCAGTGTCTGGCCCCACGACAATTCCCTAATCCTGTGGGGTCTGGCGCGCAGCGGGTTCCGTGACCAGGCGAACGAGATTGCCGGTCGTCTGCTTGAGGCTGCATCCCATGTTCATCTGTGCCGCCTGCCTGAGTTGATGTGCGGGTATGACCGCGAGCCGGGGATGTTCGATAGCCCTGTTCCATATCCGGTCAGTTGTCGTCCCCAGGCGTGGGCTGCTGGCACAGGCTTGCTGATTGTGCAGAGTATATTGGGGCTGGAGGTCGATGCGTTCGCAAACACGCTGCGGATTGCGCCACACCTGCCACCCTGGCTCTCGACGGGCGAAGTGCGGAACCTGCGGGTCGGCAAGCGGCGGGTGGATTTCCGCGTGACCCGCGCCGGGGTGGAGGTCATTTCGGATGGCGGGGTCACTGTGCAGGTCGAGCAGTGACTACTGACGTGCACAGGCGTCGGCGCGCTGTTGCATCGCTGATGCGGTTTCGGCGGCGGTACGTTTGCCAAGCAAAAACGGGGAGAGCGCCGCTTCGATGGCATCCCATGCGCAGCGGATCGGGCGGTCGGGCGGGATGCCGGGTGCGTTTCTGGCGTACTGCGCTGCGGCGGCAAGCGCCGGATCGTCAGTGACCGCCGGGTCGCTCAGTGCAGCGATGGAAGCCGGGAGCATCCCTGTGTCGCGGGCAATGCGCGCCTGCCATGCCGGTTCGCGCAGGGTCTGTGCAAGCGCTTCCGCCTGTGTCAGGCGTGAGGCGTCGAGCGCGGCGCCGTACATCAGGTAGACGCCGGTCAGGGGCGCTGTCGCTGGTGTTCCGCGGCTGGTCAACGGCAGCGGCGCAATGCCCAACTCCAGCGTCTCGGTCAATCCGCGATAACTCTCCAGCGCCCAGTCGCCGTCGATTGCCAGCGCCGCCCTGCCGCGACGGAACAACCGTGCGCCTTCGTCATAGGTCGAGGGGGGTGTCGGTCCATACCGTCGCATGGTACGTAGCAGGTCAAGCGCCGCGATAACCGCAGGGGTGTCGAGCTGCGGCATCCCATCAGCATCCAGCATCGTTCCACTGGTCATATCTAGCCACAACGCAAACCAGCGCGCTTCGGTCCATCCGGCGACCAGTCCGACCCGACTGCCGCCAGTGCTGGCGCGCGCAGTGGCGATCAGTGAATCGACGGTGCGCGGCGGATGTTCCACAAGTTTCCGGTTGTAGAGCAGCAGCAAAAATCCTTGCGCTGCGACCGGCTCACCCCACTGTTGACCGTCGGCAGTGGCGCCGGTGATAACCGCGGGCAGCGTGTCGTTGGGAGAAGCCGTCCGACGCGTCGCCTGAATCAGCCCCATCGTGCGCAGGATTGCCAGGTCATTGCCATTCCCCCAGATCAGGTCTGGCGGCGGACGCCCGTCGAGTTGATCAACGCGCAACCGGGCGATCATGGCGTCGGGGCTGCCGCTTGTGATGCGGACCGGAACACCGGTTTCGGCAGCGGCGTCGGTCAGCAGGCGGGTCAGTGCGTCGCGGTGCGCTTCGTCAGCCGCCACCCACACCGTCAGCGGTGCGGGCGCCGGAGTGGGTGTGGGTGGCGGCGTTGCGGTCGGTGGAGCAGTCGGCGAAGGCAGCGGCGTTGCTGGCGTCGTCGGTGCAACCGTTGAAGCGGGCGCCAGTGTTGGCGGCACGGCGCCAGATTGACCACATGCCGCCAGCAGCAGCATAATTCCCAGCGCATATACGTATTGGCGGATGGTCAGGACAGGAGTTTCCATGTTGTCTACCACGCGCTGCCGTATCGGTTGTCGAGTTCGAGATCAAGAGAACCTCAGTATCCCGCCTGTTTGTCCACCACATTCAGCAGTGGTTCGCCGCGCAGATAGCGGCGCAGATTCTCACAGAATATGTTGATGATGCGTTCGCGGGTACGCGGTGACGCATACGAGATATGCGGCGTGATCCAGGTGTTGGGCGCCTTCCAGAGCGGATGGTCAGGCGGGAGCGGCTCGATGGGAAGCGCGTCGAGCGCCGCGCCGGCAATGCGGCCACTGTGGAGCGCGTCCAGCAGCGCATCGGTATCGACAATCTGACCGCGCGCGATATTGATCAGGTAGGCGTCCGGTTTCATCCGCGCGAAAGCGTCAGCGTCGAACATACCACGGGTCGCAGCAGTCAACGGTGTAGCGAGCACGACGAAATCCGCCTGCGGGAGCAGATCGCGCCAGCCGTGCTCACCGACGATCAGATCGACATCGGTGGTTGGTTGAGGGCGGCGACGACTGGCAAGCACCCGCATACCGAAACTGCGCGCCCGTTTTGCAATCTCCGCGCCGATATGCCCATAGCCGATGATCAGCAGCGTGCGCTCGAACAACTCATCGCACGGAAAGGCTTCGCCACGCTCCCACTCATCGGGCGCCAGCGCCCTGAGATCAAACGCGCGTTTGACATGGTTCAGCATGTACATCATAACGAACTCGGCGATCGGGATGGCCTGGGCGCCTGCCGAGTTCGTCAGGACAATGTCGCGTTCCAGGATTTCGGGAATGAGCAGATGCTCAACGCCAGCGCTCGGCGTATGGATCCAGCGCAATCCGGGGGCTGCCGCAAGCGTCGTGCGCAGAACGCTTATTGGCGTCCACCAGCGAAGCATGATCGTCGCATCGCTGATGTCGCCATCCGGTTCGCCCTGATCATCAAAACGCACCACCGACAGGTCAGGCGCGATCTCCGCCAGGCGTGGTTCGAGCAGGGGAGCGAGAGCCTGCGGAATGAGCAATTTCATGCAAACCTCACAAACGGGCGATCCCCGGTCGTCAACTGACCGACTCGCCGGGCTTCAAATCGATGACGGTCACGTTCACGCCAAAGGCATTGCACTGCTCGCGCAGTTGATCCGGCGTCCCGCGCAGGATCGGGAACGTGCCGTAGTGCTCAGGGATGGCAAATGTCGGTCGGATCAATTTCAAGGCATACGCTGCCTGCATAGGGTCCATCGTGAAATGGTCGCCAATCGGCAGGATCACCAGTTCGGGGCGGTACAGGTCGCCGATGATCTGCATATCCATGGTCACGGCGGTATCACCGGTGTGGTAGATGGTGAAGCCGTTCTCCATGCGCAGCACATACCCCGCTTCGGTTCCCATCGGCACGATCACGCCATTGTCGGTAAACGTGCTGCTATGGGTCGCGTGGGTCATCGTGGCGCGGATACCGGCTACCTCAACGGTGCCGCCTTTGTTGAATCCGACCAGGCGATCCTGGCTGACACCCTTCGATGCGATCCAGGAAGTAATGTCGAACTGCCCGACGATGGTTGCGCTCGTTTCGTTTGCCAGCGCCAGAATATCGGCAATGTGATCGAAATGCCCGTGGGTCAGGAAGATAACATCGAGACCTTCGCTCCGCACGCGCTGTTTCCACTCGTCGGGGCAGGACGGGTTGCCGTCAACCCAGGCGTCAATGAGCACCTTCTTTCCTCCGGGAGTCAGAATGTGAAACGTGCCATGTCCAAGCCAGCTGATCGTCGTCTCGCGACCGATTGTTGCCATCGCGCTCCTCCTTTTCATCTTTTTGGATAGCCGAAATAGAACACGGATCGGCACGGATGTGACGGATTGGCACGGATGTTGGTGAATTTGTTCTGGCCCGCGCAGGCGAGTTTACATTGAATAGAACACGGATCAGCACGGATGTGACGGATCGGCACGGATGTTGATAACATGAAATCCGCCTTAGCCCGCGCAGGCGAGTTTACATTGAATAGAACACGGATCAGCACGGATGTGACGGATCGGCACGGATGTTGATAACATGAAATCCGCCTTAGAGCCTATCCGAAAAACCGTGACTTCTTCGCCTGTGGCTTGATCGCCTTGCATGCTGCCGCGTTATTCGGCTAGGCTCTTAGCCCGCGCAGGCGGGCTTCGTCTCGCCTAGCCGAGGGCTTCAGCCCGACGGAACGAGCGGATACCGGATTATAGCAGTTCCCATAGAGGTTGAACCTCCTCGGACGACCACAGCGCGTGCGGGCTAAAGCCCTCTCTGAGCGCATGGAAGCCCCTGCGGGGCTGGCGTTTCGATTATCCTTGCCATATTCCGGGAGGACCGGGGTTGATCCAGCCCGCAAGTCTTGCCCGACCTCAGCCAGGGCTTCAGTCCGCCGGAGGCGAAGATGGAACGCTCCAGAAATCCAGTCAAGGGTTCAACGTATCTGAGAAATGCTATAAATGCTCAATCTCCATCAGCCCTACGGCCAGTTCGGCATACCGGATAAGTTCTCAACCTTCACCAGCCCCATGGTCAGAACGCCCGGCAATCAAATCATATGATCAACGGAAACCCTGGAGGCAATGTCGTCTGGCAGGAAATAGTATAGCATAGGTTGTGGAGCGTTGAGCGTTGGAACAGTGTTCGCACCTGGGGTAACACACGCTCTCGAGAGCACGGGCGGCCCATACGGGCACGGCACACCGTGCCCCAATCCGCCCCTGGGAGCAAGGGCAGTCTGTACCGGCACGGCTCGCCGTGCCCCAACCCGCCCCTGGGAGCGAGGGTGTTCTACCCTTGTCGCGTCTACGCGGGCAGGATGCCCGCGCACCCAGGCCTAGGCGGGCAAGATGCCCGCGCTCCCAGCAGGCAAGATGCCCGCGTTCCCAGGCTTGGGCGGGCACGATGCCCGCGCACCCAGGTTCAGGCGGGCAGGATGCCCGCGCTCCCAGGAGAGATGTGAGCACTCACGTGACATGACCTTTTTGTGGTAGATTCTATGCATGCGCACACAGCGCATCCGTTCATCACCGGTTGACCAGAAGGTTCTCGCATGTTCGACACGCTCTTCGCTGCCGTCGCTGAAGCGGTGTTCACGCTCCTGCTCCAGGAGAGCGGGCTGACCGAACGGGTGCGCGCGGTTCTGCGCATCGATCCCGAACGGCGTGGATTTCAGATCGCGCTGGCTCGCGCCTGTACCGATTTCACGCAGCAACATCCGGCATGGGCTGCCGCGCTGTTCGATCAGCACTTTTTGACCCAACCGGAGGTCGTTGAACTGCTGTCCCGGCTGCTCGCCCGGCGGGGGCAACCCGATCCGGCGCGCATGGCTGCATTGTGGGCGGCGCAACTGCACCGCGCCGATCCAGCGTCCCGCGCCGAAGCCGCGACCGTCGCCGCCGACTTCCTGCGTCTGCTGGAGGCAGAACTGGATGCGCGACCGGAACTGCGGGCGCTGAGCGAGAGTCGCGATATTGCGG
>JAGHYV010000091.1 GCA_017743475.1 Roseiflexus sp.
GCCGCCAATCGCGGAAGCCCGGTCGCGCACGACCAGGCTGAGAAGCGCCAGCAGCCCGATAAGCGCGGCGACTAGTGCCAGCACTTCGATGGCTTCTGCACCGCATTCGTGCGCCCATACGCGTCGGATGCCGATGACGCCCCGCGCGCGGCGCGCTGTTGCCCCTGATCGATGCGACCCCGGCATTCGCCGGATGACCTGACGCATCGCCAGCATCTCCCTTTCGCGCATCCGTTCCGACCTGTGCCAGACATACCGGGCGCTCCCTCGCTGCGCCACGCTGGTACAATACCAAAAGACGCCGCGCGATGGAAGATGCAGTCTGTAACGAAGCTGTAAACATTCGCAGATGCGAGGGCAGTCACGACACGTCTCTATGCCGGTGAAGACGACTATGCCCGCATGCGCCAGCTGGTTGCGGACATCGAGGCGCTCGAAGGTCTGCTCGTGTCCGGTCACGTCGGCAATCTCGACTGGTGGCGCTGCACCGATGAAGACACCCACACCCTGGCAACGCGCATCCGTCTCTGGTTCGACCATCAGGGCGCGCTGGTGAAAAACGGGCGGGGGCGGAATGGGTTGTGGTCAACTATTTCTGCGATGCATGCACGAGCAACCGCGCGCTTGATCCACTGCCCTGTCGGGTCGCTGGACGTGAGCAGGTTGTTGAGCGCCTGCGTGTTGCCCCGACTCCCACAAGGGGAGAAGGGGGAGTTTGGTCGTCCTGAAGCCCAAAACGAGAGGAGGAAGGCAGGGGTTTCCTAAAAAACCTGTCCCTGGAAACAGGAGCGGGAGCGTGGGAGAGGGCGCGGCGGTGACAGGCTGCGTCGGCACGCCGGAACATCAGCGGCATGGGTGAGGGTCGGAGTAACGACGACCGTCTCGCTAACCGGGACGACCGGCGGATCGGCGGCGAGAGTCAGGGTGAGCGCCGGAAGCGGTGGATCGACGGGCGGCGTTTTTGGAGCAGACAGGGACCACGCCGCCAGTAACGCGGCGCTACGCAACGCAGCGCTGGCGAAGACAGTGCGGGTCGGCAACATCGCTCGGTCCCTTCCCGCATACAACGTTCAACGTGTAACGTGCAACGACCTTAAACCCTCCCACTTCTCGCCCCTCTCGCCTACGGCTGCACCACCGCCACCTCGAAATGCATGCCGTCGAGACGCGGAAAATGCCCACCCCAGTAGAACCCGAAGTGGTGCGCAATTGCTGCGAGTTCACGTACCGATCCGGGCTGACCGACCAGCGCGGGAACGGCATTCAGCCCGTTGAGATTCGTGGCGGGATCATAGTTGATGTCGAACGCTGTGCCGAAGGCGTGATTGCTTAGACTATCGGCAGTATCGTCCTTGCGCCCGCGAATGAAGCGCGGACTGTACGAACCGTTCCAGATGATGACCCGGTCGAGCAACCCGGCTTCTTCCCACGCTTTCCACAAACGCAGCAACTGATTGACCGCCAGGCGATGCCAGCGGATCGCGCCATTGGCGGGTGCGCCACGAATGTTGCGCCCGATCAACTGCGGAATCTGCACAGTCACGATATTCTCCTGCTCCCACGATCCCAGGATACGGATGCCATCCCGGTCGCGTCCCGGATCAGGCACAAACTCATATGCGCCGAAGAGCGCCTGACGCTGTGCTGCCGTCACCAGCGGTTTGAAATCGGGTGGCGGGGGCCACTGCGGGCTGGCGCGGTCCCCCGGCGGCATGGGGAAGCCGCCGGTCGGCAGCGTGATCTGGCGCGTCACGGCAGGCTCGACCACCGGCGGCGGCGTAGCGATCTTTGGTTTCCACTGCTCGACCTGCGGCGGCAGTGTCAGTTGACTCTGGCGTCTGACCGGTCCGTTGCCGACGCGATAGAGCGTATCGAAGGCAAACACCTGAATAGTGAGTGTTGTTCCCTGGAACTCCTTCTGGTACGCATCGGTCAGTGGTGCGCCGATCCGGGCGGCGATCGCTGCCTGATGGAAGGGTGACGCCGGATCGAAGGCGGCGCCGCTCGCTCTATACATTTCAGCCCAGAGGAGACTCGACAGCAGTCCCGGCGGCGTCTCACTCAATTTGCGCACATCATTCCAGTTGGTTTTCGTTTCCGGGGCGGCAACCGGCGTGTACAGCACATCGCCGCAGAACACCTGCATCGAATACTGCTGCCCGTCGACCGTTACGCGGTAACTGCCGCTCAACGGCGGACCCAGGCGTTGCTCAGCTGCCGTGCGATGGAACGCCCAACCCGGATTGAACTGCGTGTTCCCGTTTTTCGTGCGACTGCTGGCGATCCCGGCGTCGAAACTCGATTTCAACAGTTCAAAGGCGAGCGTTCCGGGAGCAGGAAAATTGCCGGCGATCAGATCGCTGAGGGTCTGCACCTCAGCCCACTTTTCCCCTTCATTGAACGCCGTGTCGCGCGCAAAGTGCTGGTAGTTGTACTGTCGCCCATTGACCGTCAGCCAGGCAGAGCGTGGCGAACCGGGCGCAATCGGCGCGCCGAAACCATGCTTTGCGGCGTGCAGGTGAAATGCGGCGCCGATGTTGAAACCGCCAGTGCGCGCTGCTGTTTCGTTCTGGAGGAAGATCCAGAGCGCCCGCTGACGTTCGGGGGTATCGTCGACCGCTGGCGCTCCCAGCAACGCTACAGGTGGCGCCTCCGGCGGCGGCGGGAGCGTAAAGGGAGTAAGCGTTCCATACGCAACACCGGAGCGTGGCGGCGTCCAGCGCAGCAATGCCGCTTCCGCCAGCAGACCATGACGATGCTGAATATCGAGCGTCAGGCGACGCAGTGCAATCACCTGATCGCGTGATCGCGCCGCGCGCGGCGCGCCCTCGATAACGATACCAATGCTGATCCGGTCGATATTCCGCACCCGCCCAATTTTTGCCAGCCCGCTGTGGCGCGCCGCGCGCGTTTCATCCACCAGTTGGGTGATGGTTCCATCGGCGGCAACGTGATAGTGCGGCGAACGAGTGCTGGCTCTGGCGCTCCATCGCGCGATAGCCTGTTCCGCAGGATATGGATCGTCGTGGAAGACGATCATGGTGATGGCAGCGCCGCGACGCGACTCGGAAGCGGAAGACGCCGCAGCGCGCCACTGAATGGGGAATTGTTCACTCATACATCACCTGTCCTCTGTGCTCCCGGCGTCTCAGCGGTGCGTTTTTGCAGGGACGTCGAGTCGGGTATCAGCGCAATCCGCCGCGCCACAGATGACCATTGTAGCACGATGGCGCGCGGGTGACCGCAGGATGCCCGCAAACGCACATTGACCTTTGCGAATCCGAAGGACGTCATATCTCCGTCCAGCGGAAGCCTGACTACACACGCGCATTGACCCCTGCGCCCCATACGGGAATCTCCGGCATTGCTGGCGATGGTTGCCACAGATCGACAATGTCGCGCGCCGTCAGCAGTTGCCCGAAGGTCGTTGGGATGAATGTCACGCGCCGCAACCGGCGACTGGGCACGGCAACCGGCAGCCGGATCAGCGGACCGAGCGCGAAGCGATAGTAGCGTGCAGTGGCGCGTGGATGGCACGGTTCGTCGGGGATCAGTTCGTAACGGTACGCCAGACCGACTGCGCGCACGGCCGCCAGGTACCGCACCGACCAGCGCTCTGCACCGAACGCCGCCGTCTGGTAGAACGCCAGGTAGCTGGCGGTGAGCGGCACGCGCACCCTGTCGAGCGGCACGCGATACCACCCGGCGCGAATCCGGTCAAAATCTGCCACGCGCGTCACCACGCACACCAGCACTGGCGCGTCGGCAGGAATATCGTCGAGGAAGGCGCTGTTTGAATGATGATCGTGCATGGTCGCTCCTGTGTCACTCTTGAGCATCGGCGGGGCATCAGGATGCCCAATTCCCCGCTCTCCCGCGCGCGGGAGTTTAAGGGCGGACAGAACGTTTGAGCAAAGATATGTTTTCTGGCATTGCAATGCGCAGTCTGCTATTCTGTCCGCCCCTACGCACTGCACTGGTAGGGGCGGGTTCCAAACCTGCCTACCATGGCGTTCTGATGCTGCCGGAAATGTGCATCGCACATATTTTCTGTCCGCCCTTGAACGCGCGGGAGAGCGGGCAGGGGGTGAGGGAAAAAGGGCATCAGGTCACCCAAACTCCCCCTTCTCCCCTCGTGGAAGAAGAGGACAGGGGGGATGCTGACAGGGGCGGGTTTTTTGGGAAGCCCCTGCGTTCCCTCCCTCGTTTCAGGCATCAGGACGCCCACACTCCCCCTTCTCCCCGTGTGGGAGAAGGGGGTTGCTCACAGGGGTAGATTTTTTGGCAAGCCCCTGCGTGCCATCTCCCATTTCAGCCATCAGGACGCCCACACTCCCCCTTCTCCCCGTGTGGGAGAAGGGGATTGGGGGAATGAGGGGCAAAAGCGCACCACCGCCTGCTACCACGCCCATCCGTGGTTCATGTCAATGCGAAGGTATCGCCCGCCATCCACGGTTCATGTCAACGCAGCGGGGAGACGCCTGCGCTCCCGGCATGCGCTCAGACGACCCAACCCACATATTCAGGCGCATAGCGTCGGAGATCGTCGCGCAGCCGCAGTAGCGCCAGATCGGCGGCTTTGGCTTCGATCATGACATCGAAGGGCGGCAACCCCCGCGCTGCGTTGAGAAATGCAATGAACTCGAACGGGTTGACAAAATCGCTGTGCTGCCCGGCGCGCGGCGCAACCACCTGTGGCGTGCCATGCCCCGCTCGCTTGAGATGCGCTTCGGTGCGCTGGGTGCTGAAATGGACCTCCGGGCGCACACCGGGAGACCACGTCGCCAGAGCAAGCCCCAACGCCTCGCTCAGCCCGATGCGCTCCAGGTTGCTCAACTGAAAATGGAACGCATCGAACACCACCGGAATGCCGGTGAACCGGTGGAGACGCAACGCAGCGAGCAACCCGAATCGCTCGCCATCGGGTTCGATGGCGATGCGCCGCCGGGCTGCGGGAGACATCCGCTCGAAACGGACGGCGAATCGTTCCACCGCAGCTGCACAATCCCCGCCCTCGCCGCCGATGTGGACCACGACAACGCTCTCCGGACCGGCGCCAAGCGCATCGAGGAGTGCTGCCAGGGAAGCGATGTGCGCCATGGCGCGTGTTGCGGTTTCCTCAGAGGCGGCGCCGGGCGTTGCGCCGGGGTGGGGATGCATGCTGAGCCGGATGGCGGCGGACCGCGCATACGAGCCCACCTCGTCGAGCATGGCAGCGGCAGCAGCGATCTGATCCGCTGGCGTCCCGGCGCGATCCTCCGGCGCCAGCAGATTGTCGGGCAGCCGATAGAAACGGATATTGTGCGCGTCCAGATAGCGGAGCGCCTCAATGACCCACAGGAGCCGGACACTGAGGTGTGCGCTGGCTTCCGATTGATGTGCGCCTGCGCGGGATAACCGTGCGTGTCCCAGGATTTTGGCGGCGATGCCGAGATAGATCATAGCGTCTTCCTACACGTTTTCGTATAGTATATCCGTTTCCGTGTGAATGTCAAGCGCCTTGACGCCCGATTGTTGCACTGGTATACTCCCCGTTATGATAAGGATCACGGAGCACAACAATGGGTGAGATTCAGGGTCCGGTGCGGGTGCGCTTCGCTCCCAGCCCCACCGGGTATCTCCATATTGGCGGTGTACGCACTGCCCTCTTCAACTGGCTCTTTGCCCGTCATTACGGTGGGCAGTTTATCCTGCGCATTGAGGATACTGATGAGAAGCGGTATGTCCCAGGCTCAGCCGACGATCTCATGGCGTCGCTGCGCTGGGTCGGCATTGAGTGGGACGAAGGTCCTGACATCGGCGGCCCGTATGCGCCGTATGTCCAGTCGCTGCGTCACGAGGCTGGCATTTATCGTCCGTTCGTCGAACAGTTGCTGGAGAGCGGGCATGCGTATATGTCGTTCACAACCGAAGAGGAGCTTGAGCGTCTCCGCGCTGAGGCGCTGGCAGGCGGCGTGAGAGCCTTTCGATTCCGCGGTCCTGAACGCGACTGGCCACTCGACCGGCAGCGTGAGATGGCGGCCACTGGTCGCCCATATACGGTGCGCTTGAAAACGCCAACCGAAGGGGTGACAGCGTTTCGCGATCTGGTGCGCGGCGGTGAACGCATCGAGTTCAGGAATGAGGAACTGTACGATATTGTGCTGGTGAAGTCGAGCGGGATGCCGGTCTACCACCTGGCGCACCTGGTTGATGATCACCTGATGCGCATCACTCACGTGTTACGCAGTGATGAGTGGGTTGCCAGCACGCCGTATCACGTGCTGTTGTACCAGGCGTTTGGCTGGGAGATGCCAGCATTCGCCCATCTTCCGCCGATCCTGCGCCAGGACGGGCGCGGCAAACTGTCGAAGCGCGCCGACGATGTGGCTGCCAATCGCTTTTGGGAGCGCGGCTATCTCCCCGAAGCCATGCTCAACTATCTGGCGCTTCAGGGGTGGAGTTACGATGGATACACTGAGATCATGTCGCGTGAAGAGTTGATCGAACGCTTCACCCTCGACCGGGTGCAACCGTCGCCAGCGCGCTGGAACCCCGAGAAACTGCTTGATATGAACGGCATCTACATTCGCCGCCTGACGACGGAGCAACTTGCTGATGCTATAGCGCCGTTTCTGGCGCGTGCTGGTCTGATCAGCGATCCGCCAACACCTGGCGAGCGTGCGTATCTGGTGCAACTGACGCCGCTGATCCATGAGCGCCTGAAGGAACTGGGCGAGGCGCCTGAACTGCTGGAGTTCTTTTTCCGTGAGGTGACGCTGCCCGATCCACTGCTGCTTATCCAGAAAAAAATGGATGCAACTACGACTGTCGCCGCGCTCGAGGCAGCGCATGCCCGGCTTGTGCCGCTGGAACCGTGGACGCATGATCGGCTTGAAGCCGAACTACGCGCTTTGTGCGAGGAGTTGGGGCTGAAAGCCGGTCAGTTGTTCGGCGCTATTCGCGTTGCAGTGACGGGGCGAACCGTTGCGCCACCGCTCTTCGATACCCTGGTTGCGCTCGGCAAATCGCGCACACTTCGCCGCCTGGAAGCGGCAAGAGCAGCGCTGACAGCGCACACTGGTGCGAACGTTCAATCGTGAAAGTTAGTCTGGAAGTCGGCGCGCTGTTCATTCAATACCTGTTCGAGCTGCGTCCGGCTGATCAGCCCCATTTCGTAGGCGATCTGTCCAAACGGCAGTTTCACGTCGCTCGATGAGATGTTGCACTGTCGTTGCACTACCTGCGCAACCTGTTCCGGCGTGAGGATGCCGCGTCGGACGAAATACTCGCCCAACCGTGGGACACTGCTGGTCTGTGTGTTGGACGTTACGCCCAGTGCGCGCTCTTCCAGCTCCTCGTAAGAGATGCAATAGGTTGTTCCGCCAAGCGTTAACTGGTCTCCGGGGTTGAGCCGACTCTGCCCACGCACCGGCAGCCCGTTCAGCGAAATGCCACCAGGCTTCAGCGGGACGATGAACCATCGGTCGAGAATCTGGCGGATCTCGGCATGGCGCGTGCTCAGATGGCGGTCATTGAGCACGATGTCGCACTGTGATCCGCTGCCGATCGTGTTGACGCGCTCGCTGACGGTGTAGCGCCTACCGATCTGCGTGCCGGTGATTGCAGTGAGAACGAGCGCTTTGACCATCGTTCCTCTCCCTCTGCATGCGTGGTCTGACCGAAGAGCGCAGTGCGCTAGAAAACACGCCAGGTGTGCGCTGTTCGAACATTTTCCAGAGACTTCACGGATGACCGTCACGGCTGGAACGAGGAAAGAGGGCGGTGCATCGCTGATGCCTTTATTGATGCTCTGGTATATCACGCGCTTTATGCATTGTCAAGAGTAATCGGATAACAAACTTTTCATCCGCCACAGGAGTGCTATACTTGGAACCTGTTCGGGTGCCATGCCCGAGACCGGCGATGCCGGGCAGTGCGACCACAACCGATAAGGTGAAGAACCATGACAGCAGGCGAACCTCTTCAGCGTGTGCGGATCTACCTCAGTGAGCGTGACAGCGCTGATGGTCAACCGCTCTATCTCGTTGCGCTCGACCGATTGCGACGCGAAGGCGCATCGGGCGCCACGGTGCTGCGCGGTATTGCTGGGTTTGGATCTGGCCATCGCCTGCGCACCGCTGGCATCGCCGATTTCAGCCAGCAGACGCCGGTTGTGATCGAATGGCTTGATCGGGCTGAGCGGGTGGCGCGGGTACTGCCGACGCTCGATGAGATGCTGGGGGACGCATTGATCACCATCGAAGATATCAAGGCGTACCGCGCGGTGCTCCGTTCGAGCGGTCCGTTTGGCAGTCGCTCGGTCGCTGATGCCGCACGCGACGAGATTGCGACCATTCCGCCGGATATGCTGCTTGCTGAAGCGATCGAACGTCTGGCGCGATCACGTCAGCCATTGCTGGCAGTTGTTGAGGGTCAGCGTCTTGCTGGCGTTCTGATGTCGAGTGATGCCGAACGTTTCGGTGCCATTGCGCTCGATGCGCTGGCAGAACTCGATGATGCTGAACGCGCCGCAGTGCTTGCGCGCGTCGCAGTGCGCCCGGTGCGCGATGTGATGCGCGAGCCGCGTGCGATCTATATCGAATCGCCACTTGCCCATACGGTAAACCTGCTGGTCGAATGGGGTCTTGATGCCCTGCCGGTCACCGATAGTGATGGGCGGCTAGTCGGCATCTTTGGGGTCGAACAGGCGTTGCGCGCTGCACTCGACGGAGTGCAACCGTCGCAGCATGTGCGCAATAGTGAGCCGCCACCTGTGAGCCTGATCATGCAGATGCTCGTGCCAACCGCCACCAGCAGCGCCGATGCGGCCACCGTACTGTTGCAGGCGCTCCAGACTCCGATCCAGGCAGTCGTGCTGGTAAATGGGTTCTATCCGACCGGTGTCGTCTCGATCCCCGACGCGACCCGACGGGTACGCAGTCCGCTGCGTTCTGCCTGGATTGCGGCGCTGGCAGGGGATCGGGCGCCGCTTGCAGCATTGGCATCGACGAGCGGGGTCACTGCGATGGAACTGGCATCGACCCCTGATCTCATATCATCGCGCGCCAGTGAGTACGACGCCATTCGCATGCTGATTGAGAACCGGCGCCAGCATCTGGTTGTGGTTGATAGCGAAGGGCGCCTGGTAGGCATGGTCACCCGACGCGGCGTATTGCGCGCCCTGGCGCAGGAAGGAAATGGATAATAGGCGTGCAGACACTTCAACTCTTCCGGTTCAACACGAACTCGCCGATCTCTGCCAGGGCGCGGCGCGCTGGGGTTGCTGCGAATAATGCAAGTTGCTGATGGGCACGTTCTACCAGCATTCGCGCCTCCTCCATCGCACGATCGGCGCCGCCGCTAGCGATCACCGCAGCGACGATCTGTGGCACACGCGACGGTTCCGGGCGCTGACCATTCGCAAGCGCACGCAGCAGCGGGTTGCGGCTCTGCGCCACTGCATACATGAGCGGCAGTGTTAGCGTTCCTTCGCGCAGATCATTGCCAGCTGGCTTGCCGAGCGCAGTTTCGTCGCCAGTATAGTCGAGCACGTCGTCTACGATCTGGAACGCTAGCCCCAGGTCGTAGCCGAATCGTCCAAGGGCATCGATCTGTTCCTGGTTGCCGCCCGCTACAGCAATCCCTGCTTTACACGCCGCCTCGAACAGAACTGCCGTCTTGCGCCCGATCTTGCGGTAGTACTGTTCAACCGCAGTTGCCAGCGGCTCAACATGCGTTACCGGATTCAGCTCCCCTTCGACCATCGTCTGCGCTGCGGAGGTATAGAAGGCAATAATGCGCGGATCAGGCTCGGCGGCCAGTTCGTTCGCCGCCAGCGCAAACAGATAATCCCCCAGCAGCAGTGCAACATCGGCGTCCCAGCGGGTATGGACGGTCACATGCCCGCGGCGCTGCCCGGCGTGATCCACAAGGTCGTCGTGGATCAGCGAAGCGGCGTGCAGGAGTTCGATAGCAATCGCGGGATGCAGCGCGCGTCTGAGGTCGTAGGTGCCGAGCCGGGCACTGAGCAGCACCAGCGCAGCGCGCAGCCGTTTCCCTCCAGCAGCAATTGTGTAGGTTCCGGCTGCGGTCAGCAACGGTGAGCGTGAAGCAGTGCGCGCCAGCATCTGTCGCTCGACTTCTGCCATATCGTTGAGCAGATCGGCGCGGCGAAGAATGTCTCCCAGTCCAATCGGCACCGTGCGCGTCGTCGCAGCTGGCTCGTTCAACCGCTGCTCAGGCACGCCGAGGTGCAAAGGGGTGTGTGCCATTACGCGCACCTTTCTATGCAGCGCATAAGATTGTGAAATGCTGAACAGTTATAGCGCCCGGTCACTGCGTGTGTCAATACTGGAATTATTTGCAAAGGTTTTTGCCTGAATTTGCACACCTTTTGCATTAAATTATACCACGAGAGTGAGGAGTTAAGCGTGCAACATGCAACGTTCAGCGTCTACAGTGCCTTCTGATTTTCGCGCGCGACTTCAAGCCGACCAAGATGACACGCTTCGCTGAGGCTCACCAGGTATGGCAGGTCATCGCCGTATTCAATGACGCTGATGCTGGCATTTGTTACCCAGATGCGATTGATCCGATCCATATCCATGCCGAGCGCATCGGCGACCAGAATCTTGACTACCACATCGTGAGTTGAGACGAGCACCGTGCGTTCGTCGTACTCGCGCAGCAACCATTCTTTAAAATCGAGCACGCGCTTCAGCACGTTGCTGAAACTCTCGCCGCCGGGCATTTGGGAGCGGGTTGGATGCAGGCGCCATTCCCGCAGACCATCGCCGTAGCGCTCGATCACCTCCTCGACCAGCAATCCCTGCCACTCGCCATGGTGGATTTCGAGCAGTGCGGGTGCAGTGTGTATCGGAACGTGAGGGTGATAGCGCGCGATTGCTTCTGCAGTGCGCGCCGCGCGCTGCAATGGGCTGGTGAAAATCGCATCCAGCGGCTCGTTGCGCAGGCGCTCGGCGAGCGCTTCTGCCTGGCGCAATCCGAGTTCGGAAAGCGGCGCATCCATTTGCCCCTGGTACCGCCCCTCGCGGTTCCACACACTTTCGCCGTGGCGAATGATGATCAGGCGCATGGGTCGTCTTCCTCCTGCTGATATGAGGATGATGCACCATTCTGTGCCATTGTGCGATATGATACAAACGTCAGGCATTATATCTGAAAGTGAACCTGTCTGTGCGATGAAACGTGAATGGCGACCGTCGATTGAAGCAGCTGCGCAGACCCCGCTGGGGCGGTTGCGCGCCGCACTAGACGACGCCGAGCGGGTGGCGGTCAGTGCCCGTATGGCAGCGGACGATGCAGTGGCATTTCTCCGTGCGTGTGACGCAATCGATATGCTGATCGATGCAGTTGGCGCGGGTGCCGATATTCGCCCGGAAACAAACCGCGCCGACTTCCTGCGGGAGCGACTGCGGGCGAATGCGGAAGCGATCGTCGGTGTAGTTCAGCGTGCCGGTCGTGATCGTGACCTGCACGATAGCCCCTCCTGGAAGCGAGCGCTGACGATTGCTGCGGATGCGCGCGCCCGTCGTTTCCGCCGGATGGCGCTCATCGGCACTGGTGCGGCAGTCGTGATTACTCTCCTGGCGCTTCTGTCAGTGATTGTTCCTGCCGAACCGGCACCTGATATTGCGTCGATCAGTCGTCTGCTCACCGATCGTGAGTTTGCCGCAGCGCTTGACTTGGCGCGCGCGGAGTATGAGCGCTTTCCCGACAATCCAGAGGCAGCGCTCTGGCGTGGCGTTCTCGAACTGCGCGCCGGTAATCCGCAGGTGGCGGAGGAACTCTTTGCGCAGGCGCGTCGCCAGGCTGCCAGCGATGTTGGCTTTCTGTTTGAACGCGGCAATCTGTTGATCCAGGCAGGTCTTCCTGATGCCGCAGAAGCTGATGCTGCGGCACTCATTGCGCAGCCCGACGCCCGGGCGGAAGGGCATCTGCTCCTCGGCAGCGTGCGTGAAGCCCGCGGTGACCGTGAGGGTGCAATCGTTGCGTTTCAGCAGGCCGCCGACCTGGCTGCCACTGCCAACAAACCACAACTCGAAGTCATTGCCAAAACACGCCTGGGCATGATCCTGCAATCGCCGCCGCTGAATGTGGAACGCTAAGGATGGAAGGGAAGGCGCGGGCAGTGCCTGCCTGAACAGTGAGATTATGACGGAAACAACTCATCTGCCTCTGCATATGCACGACGTCGGCGTTCGGCAGGTGACGTTTCGACGTGTCCCATCGCCTTATAGAATGCTGCATCATAGGGACGGGTGCGAATGACCGCTGGCATAGGCACGGCGTGCCCCAGCACCATCGCTTGCTGGCGCGTATCGAGGCTGGCAAGCACGGCGCGTAAACCGGCAGCGCCGCTAACGCCGGTGAAGACGGCTTCGATATCCCGGTCGTCGTTGAGGAGCGCTGTAATCCGGCTACCAAGCTGACTCATTACATCCGGGTCAATTGACGATGGGCGCTGATCGACGACGAGCAGCGTGACACTATATTTGCGCAACTCGCGCGCAATGGTACCGAAGATTGTTTGTTTCGCAGCAGACGGGTTGAGGAACTTGTGCGCCTCTTCGATGGTAATCACCAGTTGCCGTGGCCTGTCGGCAGCGTTCTTCGTCCGCAGGAAGGTTTCAGTCTGTTCGACCCAGCGACGATGAATGCGGCGGGTAATGATGTTCGCTGTCAGCATATACGCCAGGGCGCTGCGGTACTGCCCAAACTCTAGTACCACGTGCCGTCCGCGCGCCAGATGCTCGATCATCCGGTCAATCGCATCCGTCTGCGACTGCTGCCGGATGAACCCCAGGCGCGGGATCTGCTCCAGTTTGCGTTTCAAGGCGCTGATCGATCCTGCATGTGCTCCAGCACTCTCGGCAAATGCCCGAATGTCGTCGCTGCTCATTTCAAGCAGCGTCTTCATCCACTCCTGCCTGTAACGATCAACCAGCAGGTAAGCTGACTCGGCGGCAGTGGCGGTCAGATTCAGTTCGTCCTGCAACAGGAGGATGTCTTCGACCTCAATCTGATCCTGCCCAATCGTGATGGCTTCATCCACGCTGACGCCGCGTTTGCGCGAGGATTCGGCATCGAGTGAATAGATCAGCACCTGTGCACCAAAGAGTTGTCGCAACCCCTTGACGAATCTCCCATCCTCCGCAGCCGCTTCCCAGCCGTACTCGCTGTGCATGTCGAACACCAGGTTCGACGCCACGCCAGAACGGATGATGCCGCACAGGATCAGACGGGTCAGGAAACTTTTGCCGGTGCCGCTCTTGCCGAAAATACCGTTCGAGCGTTCTACCAGACGGTTGAGGTCGATGCAGACTGGAATATCCATATCGAGCGGTCTGCCGATCTCGAAGTGGGTGGCGTCTTCCGCGCCAAAGACGCGCATAAAATCCTGCTCATTCGCTTCGAGCACCGGCGCAAAATGGCGCGGGACGGTCTTGACCGGGCGCAGCCCTTCGTTTGTGTCGTGGGGGAGCATTAGCATTGGTTTGAGTTGCATGGCGCCATAGGTCGCCGTTCCTGCCAGAACTTCATGGAAGAAATCATCGCCATCTGGCGGACTCGCAAGGACGTTGCGGTTGGTTGCCGCGAGCGCAATGTCGGTCACCATTGAAAAGAACTCGTGCTTCTCCCCCTGGATTACTACAAACTGTCCAACGCGCACATCCTCGACACTCAGCTGGCTGTCGAGACGGACATTCAACCCTTCGACCAGTGAGCCGTCGGTCACAACTCCCAGACGTTTGCGGTTGAATGGTGCCATATGCCCCCCTTCTATAGTACTCCTCGCACAAATATATCAGTTTTCATCCCTGTGTCAACAGTCGGTCGTCTGGTAACTGTGCATACCTGGGGTAATACACGCGCCTGGGGGTAATGGTGTCCCGCTCTCGTCGCGTCTACGAAGGCAGGATGCCCTCGCTCTCAGGAGAAATGTGCAGGCTTCACCGGTTTATATTAGCTCTGTGGCCAGCTCGGCGTAGCGATAGTGCAGTCCATTCCGGTGTATCGTTATAAATCTCACTCGATTTTTTGTTCATACAATGAAATGTCTTTTATCGGATAGAATGACGATTTTGTTATTTCTCAGGGTTTACATTATTTTCATTATCATTGACACGATTTTCTATTTCTTCTATAATCTCGTTACCGCTGTATGAGAGATGATTTTGCTATGCAGTTAAGACGTTTTTGCCGTCGTTTTGCATTGGTAATGTGGTCTCTTGTGAGGGAAATATGCTAGCTCGTTCCCGGTTCCTTCGCTATGTGCTAATTGTTGTGCTTCTTGTTGTTTCCATTCCGCTTCTATCGGCGCCGGGGCATTCGTCCTTCATAGAACGAATGACAACTCCTCCGGCCGCCATCGCACAGAGTGCTGCGCCAGTCGGTCCGCAGCCGGGTGATGTGTTCCAGCAGTTTCAGGATGACACAACCTTTCGGCAGACGTCGGTGTGCAACGCTTCGGGAACCCGGTGCGGCTCTGTGCCGTCAGAGCAACAACGCCAGGCGCGAAACGTCGATCTTGCCAACGCAGTGCGCGCCGAAGCGGTGTTCGAGTATTGGGGCGGGCACCTTGCTTCGACGCAGCAGGAATTCAATGTGAACGGCGGTCCGTGGACGCCCTACCCGGATATTCAGGGCATCCCTCCTGATACGCTCCCGACCTGTTATTTCCGCGCGCTAACCAACGCGATTGCGCCGTTGCCCCTGAGCGGAACCGGCGGTGTTCGTCCACCGGGCAGCACTGGCAATATTGTGACGGTCAACTACCGCTACCGGATCGGTCCACAGCGGTCGTTGCCGCAGTGCGCCTCGGGCACGAACTTCTACTGGGGCAACATGTGGATCTATGAGGTGACGACGCGCATCTACTACAGCCCGACCATCACACGTCCCGATGGTGCAATCATTTGGCCTGAACCTGGCGCCACAATCACCGAGGACCGCATCGCTAACCGGTTTCCGCGCATTACGGTGCGGGCACAGGCGCCGACCGGTCGCTCGATTGTGCGCGTCGACCTGATCGGGAATTATCTCGATTATGACTGGGACGGCGATGGCGTGTTGCGCGAATGGCACTACGCGCTGCGTCACGGCGTCTGGGAACGCACCATCGGGACACGCACGTCGCCGTCGCGCGGTACGGCAACCAGTGGAGAGTACGATTTTACCTGGAATACGGAATGGATCCCGGATCAGGACCAACCAGTGCAGTTGATGGCGCGGATCACTGATAACACCGGAGTCAGTTATATGACTCCGGCGATTACCGTAACGTTCAACCGTGTTGGGCGCAGTGTGCGGATGTATACCACCTGGAGCGACTACTATGGGCAACGGGTGTTCGGTCCGCCGCGCAATTTTGGCTTCAATGCCTACCGTCAGCCGCGGATCGGCAAGACGGCGTTCATTTCGATCCCGGATCCGCTCACGAATGCAACCAGAGCGCGGTTTATCCTCTATAGCTGGAGCGGTCGTTCATCGACTGCGTTGAGCACTACGGTTGCCATCAACGCCTTCTCAATCTGGTCTGGAAATTCGTTTGGTGTGTTCCACGATTACAGTTTCGATACGCTTGTTCTTAATAATCCCCGCAGTTTTCTCAATCAGGGCGATAATATTTTGCGCATCTGGTCGAATCGCACCGATCACGAACTCGAAGTGCTCTGGCCCGGTCCAGCACTCTTTGTCGAGTACAGCGCTTCACCCGAAACCCCGGTGTTGCGCGCCATCGATACCTCCTTCAGCACTCCAGAGGATCAACCGCTGTCTTTCACGCTGCCAGTGAGCAATGAGGCGCGCGCTGCGCTTCAGTATACGATCCTGACGCCGCCTGCACTTGGGACGCTGCGCGGGATCGCTCCTAACCTGACCTATACTCCTAATCCAGATGTCAACGGCAGCGATAGTTTTGTGTTCCGCGTTGATGATCAGTACGGGCGCAGCGCCACGGCGACCGTCTCCATCAATATTCAGGCAGTTGATGACCCGCCGGAGATAACGCTGGGCAGTGGGGCGTTGCTGGATCCCGACAATGTGCTGGATCGCTCCGGCAGGGTGCGCGATCCGGATTCTTCATCGCTAACGGCAACGGTCGATTATGGTGATGGTCGCGGTGAGCAACCGCTGAGTCTTGAGGCAGACGGCTCGTTCCGGCTGATCTACCGATACCGCAACGGCGGGCGCTTTCCGCTGACGATGCGGGTCAGCGATGGCGCGCAGACCAGCGTTGCAACCGTGCCGGTGACCGTGATCACCCCCGGCACGCCTCCGCCCCCCGGCGACTGGAGCCTGACAGGATGGCGCTATCGTGTGCCGCTGGAGGCGCGCTCAGGCGCATATCCGCGTGTCGATCACGTTGCCGAGTTTGATGTCAACTTTACCACTGCGCTGTCACAGGCAGGTGGAAGCGGCGCGTTGCTGCGCGAATCGATCCGTGTGGTCGAGGTTGACGCAGGCGGTAATGTGATTGATCCGAATGTCGTCTATCAGTTCGATCCGGTGAGTGGATATAATCCGACTACAAATGCGCGTGGAACGCTGCTAGTGCTGCTGCGCGGACGCACCGAGGCAAACACAACCCGTCGTTTCTTTGTCTACTTCGAGACGCAGGGGCGCTTTGCGCCGCCAACGTTTACGCCGCTGACCGCGGTTGTCACGCCGACACTGACCTATCAGCGCGACCTGGCAACCGTCATCGAGACGCGCACCTCTGATGGTCAGCGCAACGCTACGTTCTATTACTCGCTCAACGGCGGCGCGCTTATCAGCATGTTTGATCGCTCGAATACCGACTGGATTTCGTACAATCCGGCGGCCGACTCGGCAGGCGCGTACCGCGGTATTCCAAACATCGGTCCGGTCTTTCATCCCGGGTACTACAATGTGTTCCCCATTCCAGGTCCATCAGGTCCGCTTCAGGGGAACGAACTCGGTACGAACCAGCGATCATCGACGACCATCGAACGGGAAGGAACGCTGCGCACTATCGTGCGCTCGGTGAGCAGCAATGGGCAGTGGGAGGCAGTGTGGGAGTTCTTTCCCAACAGTGTGCGGATGTTGGTACTGCCCAGAGAGCCGCGTGGTTCAAATCCGTTCCTCTATTGGTGGCTGTACGAAGGAACACCGGGCGGAATGCTCAATGAGGGCGACCGCTGGGTGCGCGGCGATGGATTGTCTGGTATTGCCGTCGATCCCAGTTTCTCCTTCAACGAACGCTTCCATGCCGACATCAATGGTCCGGAGTGGGTCTACTTCCGTGCCGGTGAACCGTCTCAAAACGGGCGGGCGCTGTGGCTGGCACACCATGATGACACTGACACGACAATTGAGATGTATCGCTATCAGAATAACTCCTCCGGCTGGCAGAATGGCATGACTGTCTTTGGTTTCGGTCGGCGTGAATGGGACGGGGCGTCGCAGACGTTGCGCCCGGAACTGCGAAATCAACGCCGTTTCTCGCTTGGGTTCATCGATAATGCACCTCCAACGTTCGATAGCGCTGTGGGACTTGAGATTGAGGGACGTTACCGCGATCTGGCAGCAACCGTCGGGCGGGGTGAGCGCCTAGTGCCGAACCTTGCGCCGTGGGCGCCGGGAGAAACCTACAGCGTTCGTCCTGGGCGGACGCTGAATGTGCCAGCGCCTGGCGTGCGCGCCAATGACAGCGATGGCGATGGAGATCCGTTCCAGGTGGCACTGACCGGTGAGCCGCAGAATGGCAGGCTCACGTTCAACGGCGACGGTTCTTTCACCTATGTTCCGGCTGACGGCTTCGTCGGCACCGACGTCTTTACCTACACGGCGAGCGATGGGCGGCTCAGCGCTCCGCCAACGACGGTGACCATCCGGGTTTCTCCCAATCAGCCGCCGACGGCGCGGGGGAGCAGCGCAACGACGACCAACCTGCGCTCGCTGAGTGTGCCAGCGCCGGGGGTGCTGCAAGGGGCGAGCGACCCGGACGGCGATCCGCTGACGGCGGTGCTGATCAGTCCACCCGCCGGCGGAACGCTGAACCTCAACCCGGACGGGTCGTACACCTACACGCCGCGTTCGGATTTCATCGG
>JAGHYV010000022.1 GCA_017743475.1 Roseiflexus sp.
CTTGCCGCACCGCAGCGATCATCGACGGATGCGGCAGAGGCGCCGATCAGAGAAGCCGGGCAGCGCGATGGATTTTTTGAGCGTCTCATTGCTCGCGCGCTCGAAGAAGAACGGCGCAAATCCGAGCCGCGCCAGTCCGAGCCGCGCCAGTCCGAGCCGCGCCAGTCCGAACCGCGCCAATCCGAGCCGCGGCAGTCGAGAGGGCGTCATACGAAGGGATAAATCGAAGAGGACAAAAGGCAAGATTATGTTCAAGATTTCCTTTTACTCATAAAACGAGCGATACAAGTAATTGCATGCCTGAAACGATGAAAGATATCATTGCCTTCACCAAAAGACCATGATCCGGTAAACAAACTTTCTTTAATGCCAAAAACCTGGCGGTAATCGACTCTACTCCAGTGTTGAGAGTTTTCTAATCGCCTTTCTGCGACAAAACCCCACCATATCCAGTTTTTATTGGGTAGAACCCCTTCAACAAATTATGATACAGGCAATGCCATGGAATCCATGACTGGAGTCGTGTTTATCACTTTCACTACGCTGATTCTTCCCGGGCTGGCGCTGCTGTTGCAGATTGCACCAATCATGGGGATCTCGGCGCTCGAACGATTGACGCTGGCTGTTGGGCTGAGTCTGAGCCTGATACCAGTCCTGTACCTGTGGGGCGCGTGGTTGGGGATCGTTATCGGCGCTTTTCACATTCGTGCACTTCTTTTCATCTGCCTGCTCACGGTAATCCTTTTGCACCATCGTGTGTCTGTGACCGTTCCATCCTGGAAACGCGACAGCGTGATCTGGCATCTCGTCATCGCCGGTGGTACGGCGCTGACCTTCTGGCTCCGCTTTGAGCAGATCCGCGACCTTGCATTGCCCACCTGGGTCGACTCCGTCCACCATGCGCTGTTGATTCGCGTGAGCATAGAGCAAGGCGCAGCGCCTCTTTCTCTCCGTCCATACCTGCCAGTCGACGAGTTGACGTACCACTGGGGGTATCACGTCACCATGGCAACGCTGGCGCAGACGGCGGGCATGGATAGACCGGAGAAACTGCCAGCACTGATGCTCTGGAGCGGTCAAACGATGAGTGCGTTGATGGTTCCGGCATATGCTGCGCTGGCGTTACGCCTCTGGCAACGCCCGATTGCCGGCGCTGCGGCAGGTCTGGTGGTTGGTCTGGCGTCAGTGATGCCAGCATACTACGTCAGTTGGGGACGATACACCCTGCTGACCGGCATGCTCATGCTGCCTGCCGCGCTCATTGCCCTGGATACGGTGCGACGCAACCCCGGACCGGCATCAGCGGCGCTGCTGGCGGTCCTGCTCGCAGGACTCAGTCTGGTCCACTTTGTGGTTTTTGCGCTGACGCTGGCGGCATGCGCCGCATTTCTGCTCACCACGACACACGGATCGTTCTGGCGACGCGCTGCCATCTGGATGGGAGTGGCGCTTGCCGGGTCGCTGACGATCGCCGCGCCCTGGATCGTCCTGCTGGCGAGTCGCGCATTGCCGGGGACCGGAAGTTCCGCTATGCACGTCGCTGGCAATGCCGGGTATAACGCATTACCGCTGGAGTTGCTCCGGGCAGGGACGAATCAAATCCTGCTGGCACTCGGCGGTATTGGTGCGCTGCTGACGCTCTGGCAGCGACGGCATACTGCGGCGTGGCTGCTGATCTGGTGCGCAATAGCAATAGTGCTGGCAAACCCGGTTGTCATCGGACTGCCATACCTCTCCTTTATTACCAACGAAATGCTGACCATCACCATGTTCGCGCCGCTGGCGTTGCTGATCGCAGGCGGGGCGGCAGCCATCGATGCGCGCGCGCCGCGTGGCGGTTGGTGCAGGTTCGCCTGGCGTCTGGGCGCCGTTGTGCTTGCAGCAGGCGTCATGCTGTGGGGCGTGAATCAGTGGCGCACCATCGTCCGCCCGGACACTGTGCTTGCCGGGCGCGCCGATCTGGAAGCCATCACGTGGGCGGCGCGCGCTACCCCGCCCGACGCACGTTTCGTTGTCGGCACACGTGGCTGGCTCTACGATGTTGATCGGGGCACCGATGGGGGATGGTGGCTCTTGCCGCTGGCAGGGCGGCAGGTCAGCACGCCGCCGGTCATCTACAACTACGGTGCGCCAGCGGATGTCGCCGCCATCAAGCGCGACACATCGTGGTTGCGCGACCGCAGCGCATCCGCAAGCGCGGAAGAACTTGCCGCCTTCATGCGCGAACGGGGGTATACCTATGTATATGCTAGCGAACGCCCCGGCGCCATTTGTGCGGATGCACTGCGCACTGCACCAATGTTCGAGCACGTGTACGAGCATGAAGGCATCGTCATTTTTCACCTGCGTGAATGAACCCGACAACATAGACACAGGCGTGCCTTTCATCTCCCGGCAACCGAAATATTGCATCTTGTTCAACGATTCGATCATCCTATGAACAGTAAGCATCGGCTATAATAATGGCAGGAGAAATCCATCGACGCAGTATTCAGAAGCAGACGATATGTCGAATGACACCCTGCCACAACTGAGCGAACGTGAGCGCGAGATTCTACGTCTGGTCGCTACCGGCGCCACCAATCAACAGATCGCCGCCCAACTCAACATCAGTGCCAACACGGTTAAGGTGCATCTACGCAACATCTTCGGCAAGATAGGCGTCGCATCGCGGACTGAGGCAACGATGTATGCGGTGAGGAATGGATTACTCGATATTGACATCGAAAAAGAACCTTCCCTTGTCGCATCATCACCTCCGGCATCGCAGTCCGATACATCCCAGGAAACAACTTCTGAACAGGCGGTTGCAGCGAATGGTATTTCCACATCGTTTTCCAGTCCAGAACCAACGCGGGACATCCGCCATTCTCTACCGGGTGCGCTCCTCAGAGGAGGAGTGGTTGGGTTCATTATCATTGTTGCGATTCTTGCAACCTTCATCGCAATCGAACGCAACAATCGTCCTGAACCAACATCTATTGTCCAACCATCAGGCATTGCACCCCCTCCGATCGAATCACGATGGCGATTACTCGCGCCTCTACCATCGCCACAGGCTGGATTTGCACTGGTTACCTACAGTTATGAGGGACGACAATATCTGTACGCCATCGGTGGGGAGACTCCGGCAGGAGTGAGCAATGCAGTTTTGCGTTTCGATATACAAACAAACACCTGGGTGCGCCTGAGCAGCAAGCCGGTGGCTGTAACTGATGTCCATGCCGTTGTTGTTGGTGATCGGCTCTATGTGCCAGGCGGGAGAACAGCATCTGGCACAATCAGCAATCAACTGGATGTATACGAACCCTGGCGCGACCGCTGGATCACACTGGCGCCGTTACCCGCACCACGCAGCGGCTATGCACTTGCCACAGTCGAAGGGAAGATCTACCTGTTTGGCGGATGGGATGGTCAGTCATACCGTGCAGACGTATGGCAGTACAATCCCGATAATGATACCTGGACAGAACGGACGCCTCTGACAAAACCTCGCGCATTTGCAAGTGCAGCAACCGTTGAGGATCGCATTTACATCATCGGTGGCGAAGACGAGAGTGGACCGCTAACACTCAACGAAATCTACACGGCATCAGACGATGTCCAGCAAAGTGATCCCTGGTCCACCCGATCACCATTGCCGGAGGCGCGCCGCCATCTGGCAGCAGTTGCCGCGAGCGGTTTCATCTTTGTCGTGGGAGGATCGGACATCGAAAGTTCCGCCCTGATATACAACGTCAATCTGGACGCATGGGAGCCCCTCCTCCTTCCTATTGCCCCCCGTTTGCGCGATGCACGCGTTCAGGCGCTCAACAACTATATCTACATCACAGGGGGAAGCGACCAGAACGGCGCTGTGGATCACGTATACGCATATCAGGCGTTCTACAGCGTATTCCTGCCGCTGGTACCGAACGACTAGAATCTTGCCTTCCTCCTGTGCAAATTCCGCAGATAGCGCTTGTTGGGCTCTCTGCATACCTTCGCCCTTTTCTTTGCAAGGGCAGCGCTGGGCTATGGTATCGCCTGAAGCACGTTCGTAGACTGATTGTCCAGGCAAGATTTCATAGAATGTACAGTAGGTGCAGGGTTGAACTTAATAAGATAAACCTGAACACACGCGGAGTCTCGTACTGATAGGTGCGTTTGCCTCGACAGAAGCCGAACGAACTATGATAAAGTCGGCGGCGCACTATGCACTCAAAACAAAAACCCACCAGTGCAAAGTTCACATTTTGCACTGGTGGATCTACCTGACAATAATTGGTTCAGTTATTGGATCGGGATGCCATTGTAATCCTCACCAACCTCTCCGGCAGGAGTATTTGAAAATACACGCGCCAGAGCGACAAGCTGGCTTCCTGGAGGTCCTTCAATCACAGCGCTTCCGCCATACGTGTCATCGGCATAATACCCAAACTCATTACCTGCCGGTCCAATATTCGTCGGATTAGAGTTGACCTTAGCGTTCGCCGGGATAGCAGGCAAGGAGTGGGATCCAACCAGATTGCCGTTCTTGTCGTAGTACTTCACCGTCACTGCACCTGCCGCAAGATCAGTAGAACCGATATTCTGAATAGCGATTGATGTTCTCTGGCGAACACCCGTACTGTATTGAGTTTGTGACCAGCGAACATACGGAAGCGCCAGCTTGCTTGCACCACTTGTCAGTCCTGGTGATGCTGAAGTGAATGCAGGACCTGTCACCTTGCCGATCGCCACGATTTTCGCTCCTGTGCTGCTAATCACAGCAGAACCGCTGTGCCCCGACGGCACATTCGATGTGCAGCCAGCGATACTTGCCTTTGCACCCGGCGGGATAGAGACAGTAAACGTGTTTGTCTGGAGAGGAGCAGTCGGGTTGTTAGCATCCCGTGTCAGATATGTGACCGTCACTGACGCATTCTGCGAGCCTGGTTGACCAGGAGGATCAACATTCTGAACAGCATACGCTGTCTGCTGACCGCCAAAGGCATTGCAGATGGCCGAAGGCATATAGACCGTATTCGATCCGCCTCCGACTCCGCCTGCAATCCCTTCAAATCCATTGGCATTAAGACCCCTGATAGAAAGCTCAAGCGCAGCAGCGACAACCTTGCCCGGATTGGATGTACCGGTCTTCTTTGCACTAATCTGCGCCGATCCGTTGAATGATGATCCGAGTTGTTGTTCCAGCTGACCGGCATCAATATAGACTGCCGCGTTCGGTGGAACATTGGTAAAATTCTGGGTATGAACGACCTGACCCAGATTGCCGCTCTCAGCACTGACGAACTTCACTTCGATATCCGCACCTACCGTGTCAACGTTCTGGATAGAGAAGCGAGTATGCGTGTCAAAAGCGTTCCTCAAAACCGTAGGAATTAGAAAGTCGGCCGCTCCCTCATCTGATCTAAACCCGTTTGAGAGAGGACGGTTCTTTACAGGTGAATTTACAGGCACCTGAACAAGTGTCGATGCGACAGGCTGATCAGATTGAATGACCGCCGTTCCTTGAAAGCCCGATGAAATCCCACTCACGTTTCCAACTGCCAGTGAAGCGCCAGCGTTGGGCTGCAGAGTTGCCACGGAATATGGTATTGCTGTGCTTGAATTCTGGGCATAAAAGTTGAAGCTCAGGGTAGCAACGCCAGAGCCGATGTTCTGGTAAGTAATTGAGGTGACGAACTGTGTTGTATACGCGGTCTGCGCCAACACAGGAGTCTGGGTCGCGAATACCAACCCGACAAGTGCAATGATTCCGACAAACATACCGTAAAGTGGACGTCTCATAACCGTTACCTCCTCAGAATTGATGTTCGACCAAACTCACGCAATGCAGTGTACCTGGAAAACGTAAGAAGGGCAATACTTCTTTCTGGTTAAACAGGGGCATGCTTCTGGTTAAACGGAGCAGGGACGCACACATTGTCAGTGTTCCCCGAGTATGGGTGTAAGCAGGTCTGCACTGCCAGACTCATCGAACCCTGCGCTGAACAGCGCATCTCGACCGCAAAAATCGGATACGCGGCGACGTCTCTCTTTCAGGCCAGTCCTTACCAGGCTGTCGTCAGGCTTGAGCAAGACGTGCGCCATCTGTATCTTGCGGGTCCGGTGCTATGCCAGGTGCAACAATTTGCCGGGATTGGAAACGTTCTCCTCCGGTCAGTTGCACACTGCGTGGGCGGTTGATAGCCGCTCACTACCGTAGGACGAAATGTTACGAAATCCCGGTATTAAGATTGCAAGTTGTTTCAAACGCTAATATGTTGTATTATGGCAGGCGAGTCGACTGTCATAAAGTTTGTTCTCATGAGTTTTTGCAGGAGAGTCAACAACACCGAGGTTCGCTCAATGAAGCAGGTACTGCTACTGATAGGGGCCTGGGCACTCCTTGTGATGGCATCGTGCGGCAATCTTCAACAACGTTCATCATCGCAGGAGGCAGGCATACCTACGCCAGACGCCGGGAATGTTACCATTACAGGTCAGGTCATCTCATCATCCACAGGCAAACCAATTGGCAATACCATACTTCGCCTGGCAGAAGTCGTTCGTTTCGGTGGTGAGGCTGCGTTCATCCTGGACGAAACCCATGGATCGGCTACAAGGACAGACGAGAGCGGCAGATTCGCATTTGTTAATGTTCCAGCTCGTGAGTACGTACTCTTTCTGAGTGCTGGAGAAAATGCGAACTTTGCGGTAACAGAAGCGCCCGATAGAGCCAAAGTATGGGATGCCCGCAGCGGCGGCGTGCTTGACATAGGTATCGTGCGCGTTCAGTGGACACAATAGGCGCGTCTCTCAATAACGAGTTGTAGCAAAACGACGAGCGCTTTTTTAGATCGCACAGCAAACGCGACGTATTTCTGCGCCTGATCTTGGACGGTCAACAGGCGTAACCTGTGGAAGCCCCGTACAAGTTCGCCGGGAGTAACCGTTCCAATATCGAAACACCATTCAGCCAGGTTTGCCTCTCGCATGATTCCACGTGACTTATGCAAATAACCGATGGTTATAACCGGTACGCCAGCATTCATTGCGAGGATAGCAGAGTGCATTCGAGTTGCAACAAAATAGTTCATCAGTCCGTAAAGCGATTGAAGTTGTTCCGGTTCCGGTAAGTCTTCAACAAGATATACATGCTGAGGATCACGAGCGGCAGCCTTTAGTCGGCGGTTAACAATGCGATCATTCCAAGCCGGTAATAATGTTGCACACTGCGCGAACAAAACAACAGCACCTCCTTGACAGGTGATTTCGTCAATACAAGCGACGAGAGACTGTTCATACATCGCTTGTCGATAGAAGCCGCGTTGTTGAGCGCTCCAATCAATGGCAGTCATCCCAACGCAAAAAGAATAGCGTGCTCGATCAAAACCTGCACGTTTCAGCAGTATTTCGGCAAGTTCTCGATCACCTTCAGGTAATCCGAACGCCAAATCTGGCATGTACATTGCTCGCTGACTGCATCCAAGTTTTTGCAAAAGATAGAGAGATTCGCGCTCTCTCACGAACGTCAAGTTCGCTTTGCGAACAATCCAGGAAATAATATGCTTTTTCAGCCGTGTACGAAGTGGTCCGATAGACTGAGGTAGTAAGACTAGTGGTTTACCTATTGCAAGTGGAACCAGCATTTCTCCGAGTACAAACATATCCCAAGCAAAAAGCCGAATCAACTCACTAAAAACACTCTGTGGTGAATCATATTCATCATAAAGGTAACCACCTCCACAGCCAAGAACAAAATCGGCAGATGCGCAGGCATCTAAAAAAGCTTGTTTCTTATAATCAAAAAAACACCGTATCTTCCGTCCACTCATGCGATAATAGATCACAAAGAACATCAAGCGAATGATATCTACTATTCTCTGTAGAGGAGAAGTAAATTTTTCTTGACCCGACGAATCTACTGATACCACCCAAGATTCAAGAGAATTGATAATAGTACAATCAGGAAAAGAATTCTCTTCTTCTCGGCCACGAAGTGTCATTACTATACAACTTTCAGGAAAAGAACGCCTCAATAAACGCAGTGTCTCATTATAGATAGCCATATCACCACGGTTCAGGGATGTTTTTTGATTGACGAGAAGAATTTTCATTTACACATCCAGAAGCGACTTAAGAGCAAAGAAGCCGTAACCAAACAATAATATACATTCGATAGCGATAGTCAAAAATATAGCAGCATCTACTCCATAGGTTGGTATAAGCGCTGTGCCTGCTAAAACACTAAACACAACAACCACAAATTGAACTGCCACACGATACTTGATACGGTTAGTCACTATTAGTATAGCAGCAGAAATCATGTTAATGCTCTTGAGTAAAACTACAATACTCATCGAATGAATAAGATGGAGAACCATAGCATGGAAACTTCCATAAATAATGTCGATAAACGTGGATCCAAACATCATGGAAAGTAAAATGAAACATAATCCATAAGAAACTGCAAAAATAAGCAAAAAAATCGCAAAACGACGAAAATCTTCTTTACAAGTTATACGACCCAACACTGGCAATCCAACGGCAAAGATGAGGCTAGGAACAATAAATGAATATACAATAATGTTTAATGCCGATCGGAAAATTCCCACCTCTTCATATCCGAAACTCGCGCTAAGTATAACAACAACAATCTGACCATAAATCAACGCAAGCGTGTCACTAGACACCATTAACCAGGATTCACGAATGACATGCACTATTTGTATGTTTCGCTCGAACTTTATCCTAAATAGCTTTCTTATGTACCAGAAAAGTGTGACAAAAGTAAAGAAACTCGTAAAAGTATGTATTCCAAAAATAAAAAATACATTTAGTATTGATTGGGTATTACCGAACCAAAGAACGACCAACTGCACCGCAGCACTTGTTATTTGAAACAGAGCAACAGCACCATTCCGTTTGACTGCACGAAGTACACTATAACCGGTTGTAGTGAATGATTCGAAGATGACACCAAACACACCGACCATGAATACTGATGCATTCGAAATGCGTGCTGACCATATGACCATTACTACTACAAGCAATACGGTAGCGCCAATGCTCTTCAGTACCAGTACATCACGAACTGCTGCACCTGACCCGTCCGGATAACGACTGATATAATGCAAAACCCACGTATCAAGACCTAATCCTAGAGCGATGGACACCAGGCTCAGGATTGCGGTAATAGTAGCATACTCACCGTAAAGAATGACATTAAGAGATCGAACGATCAAAATTTGTGCGATTGCAGCCAAAACCATCGAAAAAAACGTCCCCGAAATAGCCGCAATAATACCATGCAGAAACGTTCTTAGGGACAAATACAGAGCAGATCGCAGGTATAGCGTCTTCAGATGATACCAACGGGCTAACTTTGCGCGTAGTAAAAAAGTCCTCAATTCAGTTTGGGTATCAGATAGTGATAACAGATTGCCAGTAGTATACCTCCTAACAATCCTTTCAAAAGTGATTGGATGCGTCTTGCGTAATAACTGTGCAATTTTGGCTTATCGAGATTCTTACCGCTCAGAACCGATATTGAAAGCAATTCATAAAATGACGCTTTACAACGAAACCAAAGATACCTCCATGCAAGTAAATCACGCTTAATGGCCAGTGCAATACTCACAGCAATCACTCCCTTTGCATATTCGTGATGAAGACTTGAATTCTGATCTGGAGACAACCAGTTGTTGTGGTAAACGAGCATAGATGGATTGTAAAGTAAAACACCACCTCTACGCAAAAGACGCCAGTGAAACTCAAGATCTTCACCCGAACCCAAAAAAGTTCCTGTTCCCAGGATCTCAATAAATAAACCATGTCTCTTAAATGCTTCTCTTCGAAATGCCATATTGTTACCTGAACCTACATTCTCTATCGGCATGACTGGACTATTGAATATTGAAGATTTATTTTTTGTAATTAATGCGTTACAGATAAATCCATCCGATCGAAACGCATAGTCTATTTCGCCAAAATCTGTTTTCCAGACCTGATAAGTTACTGGAAGAGAACCATCATCATATGCGCAGACACGCCCGAGGACACCATCAATACGTGGGTTAAGCATAAACGCCTGCTCGATTTTTTGCGCCCAGTCTTCTGTTACCAGACAATCATCATCAGTAAATGCAAGAATATCACCTCGTGCCAGATAAATCGCCTGATTTCTGGCTTTCGCTAATCCTCGACCCCGAAACCAATAGTAGCGGATAAGAGAGTGATTTATCAGAGGTGTTGTTGAGGGATCTAGCGGCCTATCTGATTGATCGACAACAACAATTTCGCGCACTGGTTCAAGATTCATCCTCAACAAAGCAGTCAGACACTGCTGGAGACGATCCGAACGATTGCGTGTACAAACAAGAACACTGATGGTCATAGAGCGACTCTTCGTACATCTACCCTGTTTTCACATCACAATATCTCTACCCCCTCCGCCACTCCCCAGTACCACGCTGTGCGCGCCCAGATCAGTCCGGGCAACAAGCGCGGCATGCGATGCGCCAGGAGGGTCACATCACGCACTGCCAGCATCGGAGCAGCAGCCCGCAGCGCTGGCGACAAACTGTGTAACCGTTCGAGCGGCAGCGGCGGCGGCATCAATTGCGTATGGAGTCGCCAGATCGTCGCCTGCACCCGACCGAACGCCCGTAGATGTTCCCACACGGCGCGTGGCGTCGCCCGTCGGTGACGGTGGATGACGCGCGCACGCGGCTCGAAAGCCAGGGTGATCCCGGTTGCACGCAGACGTAAACTCAGATCGGTATCCTCACCCGCAGCGCCGGAGAACCGTTCGTCGAACCCTCCAACCTCCCAGAACAGCGACCGTTGGATGCAGAGATTCAGACTTGGCACATACGCACGCTCCCCTGCAGGCGATGTGTCGAGATAATCGGCGAAGACCAGCAGATCGTCACACATGCTCCAGTACTCGCCAGTCTTGATCGTTACTCCGCCACATACGACTGCTGTCCCCGCCTGAAGCCATGGGGTGAGGCGCTCGATCAATCCTGGCACTGCAACACAGTCAGCGTCGATGAACAACAGGTAATCACCCTGCGCCGCAGCTGCGCCCAGGTTGCGCGCACGCGCCGCCGAGACCGGACGGGGCGTCTCGATATGTCGCGCTGGCGGCTTTACCAACCCATACCGGTCCTGCCCGACAACCAGAATCTCACCGATCAATCGTCTACCGGTCTGCCCGGCGATGGCAGCGATCACATCGCCAATCAGCGGCGAATGCAGGTTTGGAATGATGACCGATATGCTCAAACTCACAGCGCAGCGAGTATAGCGATCTTGCTGTCGTCTGTCAACTTCCTCCTTGACATCCCTCTATAGTGGTTTATAATCTAACTACTAGTAAGGAAGCAAACGACTATGGACGTGATCGAGCAATTGACGGCGCTTGGTTTCACCGAGTACGAGGCGAAGGTCTACCTGGCGCTGCTCCACGAACATCCGGCCACCGGCTATCAGGTCGGGAAACTGGCCGGCGTGCCGCGTTCGATGGTCTATGAGGCGCTGGGACGCCTCGAGGCGCGCGGCGCGGTGCTGAAGAGTTTCGATGAGAAAGCTACACTCTATCGCCCGGTGTCGCCCGACATGCTGCTCGACCGGTATGAGCAGGGGCTGCGTCAGCGCGTCGCCGAACTGCGCGCCAGCCTGGCGCCGCTCTACCGCCCGCGCGACGAAGGCAGGCTGTGGAATTTTAGCGGTCGCCGGGAGGCGTTGCACTACGCTCGCGAAATGATCGAACGCGCGCAGGTGGAGCTGATGCTGGTGCTGACCGACGACGACGTTACTGAACTGCGCATGGCGCTGACCGATGCGCACGCGCGCGGGGTGCGACTTGGCGTGATCCTGACCGGAAACGCGGCTTTCGATCTCGGTCAGGTCGTGCGGCATCCGCACCTCGAAACCACGCTGCATCAGATGGAAGAAACACTGATTATTGTGGCGGATGACCGCGAGTGCCTGATTGCCAGCGGTCATGCCACGACGTCGGCAACGGTCACGACCAACCCGAATATGGTCTCGCTTGCCCATCAGTTCGTCTGGATGGAACTGTTCGCTCAACGGATTTTTGCGCGCCTGGGAGATGACCTGCTGGCGCGCCTGGACCCTGAAGATCGTCGTGTCCTTCAACAGGAGGGGGATGCATAGATGTCAACCCAAGAACTCATCACCCAACTTCGTACCCGTCCTGGGGTGCTTGCCGTTCATTACGACGAGCAGGAACGTGTGTTGACCTTGCGGTATGACGGCGGTCGCGTCAATGTGGCGGACATTGAAGCGCTTGCCCGCAGCGCCGGTGCGACGCTGCGCATGTTGCCTGCCGAAACCCGCCCGTTGACGCCGGAAGAGGCGGAACTGGCAGCGTTACCCTGGATGATCCGCCTGACCACGCTGACCCTGGTGATGGTCATTGTCGGCTGGGTCGTCGAGGATTTCACGACGCTGCCGCGATGGGTCGCCTGGCTGTCGTATGCCGTTGCGTATGCCAGCGGCGGGTTCTACAGCATCCAGGAGGCCTGGGAAACGCTTCGCAAGCGTCAGTTCGATGTCAACTTTTTGATGATTGTTGCAGCGGTTGGCGCCGCGATTGTCGGGCAACCCCGCGAGGGCGCTATTTTGATGTTCCTGTTTTCGCTCTCCGGTACGCTCGAAACGTATGCGATGGGGCGCACTCACGCTTCCATCCGCGCGCTGCTCGATATGACGCCGAAGGAAGCTGAGGTGTACCGCAATGGAACACTCATCCGCGTTCCGGTCGAGGCGGTGCAGGTCGGCGAGATTGTGCTGGTGCGCCCCGGCGCGCAGGTCCCCGCCGATGGCGTGGTTGTGCGCGGCGAGTCGGCGCTGAACGAAGCGTCGATCACCGGCGAGTCGATGCCGGTCGAGAAACGACCCGGCGCGAAGGTGTTCGCCGGGACGATCAACGGGCAGGGTGCGCTTGAGGTGCGCGTGACGACCTCCGTCGAAAACTCGACGCTGGCGCGGATTGTGCAGGTGGTGCGCGAGGCGCGCGAACAGAAGGCGAAGAGTCAGGATTTCACCGACCGGGTGATCGGTCAGTACTATGCCTATGCAGTGGTCGGGCTGACGCTGCTGGCGATCATTGTTCCGCTGCTGTTCCTGGGGTGGGATCTGAAGACGACCCTCTACCGTGCGATGACGTTGATGGTCGTGGCGTCGCCATGCGCCCTGGTCATTTCGATCCCGGCGGCGCTCCTCTCGGCGCTTGCTTCCGCAGCCCGCGGCGGCGTTCTGTTCAAAGGCGGGCGGTACCTGGAAGCAGCAGCGCAGGTGCGGGTCGTGGCGTTCGACAAAACCGGCACCCTCACCACCGGGCGCCCCGGCGTCGTGGCGGTCATTCCGGTCGATGGCGCCCCTGTCAGCCTGAAAGAGACGTTTATCGACACCGATGCGCCAGAACATCCGGCGCAACCGATCCCCGATGACCAGATCGGACCGTTATCACCCGAACAACGATGGTTGCTGGCGCTGGCAGCCGCCATCGAACGCCCGTCGGAGCACCCGCTGGCGCGGGCTATCGTGCGCGGCGCCGATGAGCGCGGTCTGCCGGTGATCCAGGCATCCGGCTTCGAGGCGTTGACCGGCGTCGGCGCAACGGCAACGATCCGGGGGCAGCGCTTGACGATTGGACGCCCGATGCTGTTCGACCTGTCGCCAGACCTGATGGAGCAGATCGCTGCGCAGCAGGAACTGGGGCGAACGGTCGTGGCGTTGGGAAGCGGGCGCACAGTGTGGGGCATCATTGCCATTGCCGACACAGTGCGCCCCGAAGCAGCGGCGGCAGTCGCCCGGTTGAAGCGCACCGGCATCGAGCGGGTGGTGCTGCTGACCGGCGACAATCATCAGGTGGCGCAGGCGATCGGGCAGGCGCTCGGTGTGGACGAGGTGCACGCTGAGTTGCTCCCGGAGCAGAAAGTCGCCGTGCTGCGCGAACTTGAGCAACGCTACGGACCGGTCGCCATGATCGGCGATGGCGTCAACGATGCGCCTGCGCTGGCAAGCGCGACGCTCGGCGTGGCTATGGGCGCTGCCGGGACCGATGTGGCGCTGGAGAGCGCCGATATGCTGTTGATGAGCGACGATCTGAGTCGTCTGCCGGGCGCGTTGCGGCTGGCGCGACGTGCACGAGCTATCGTGCGACAGAACCTGGCATTCGCTTTTACTGTCATGGCAGTGCTGATGGTCTTCGCTATGTTCGGCGCCATACCCCTGCCGCTTGGCGTTCTCGGACATGAGGGGAGCACATTGATCGTCGTGGCGAATGGTCTGCGGTTGCTGACAGAACGAATGTAATTCAACTACTGATGAAATAGAACACGGATTGGCACGGATGCGACGGATCAGCACGGATTTTTTCTGCCGATATCCGTGGCAATCCGTTCCATTCCATCCGTCCTGATCCGTGATTGCTTCCCACGAATTGCCGCGGATGTTGGAGTATTCAATGTGCTACAATCTCCAACCAGGATAGACGATTATCGCCCTGGCTTCTTTGTGGTGAGAAGATGAACCCTGCCGACTGGCTTCCAGAAATCGTGCAGCGGATTGTTCAGGCGAGCGATCCCGACAAAATCGTGCTGTTCGGTTCGTATGCGCAGGACGCTGCCGGTCCGGACAGCGATCTGGATTTGCTCGTTGTGCTATCGCATTCTGATCGCCTGCGACAGGATAGCTGGAGGATACGACGCGCTCTGCGCGGTTTGCTGATCCCTGTCGATATTGTGGTCGCCACCTCCGAGCAGGTGAAACGACTCGGTCAGACGCCGGGATTGATCTACCGGACGGCGCTCCAGGAAGGAAGGGTGCTGTATGAGCGTGCCGGGTGACGTGGTGCAGGCATGGCTGCGTCGCGCGCGCTCCGACCTGGAACTGGCCAGGCTTGCTCTCCAGGCAAGCGGCGTGTTACCCGAAGATGCCTGTTTCCACGCGCAGCAGTGCGCAGAGAAGGCCTTAAAAGCGTTGCTGCTACAGGCAGGCGATGATCCACCGAGAACGCATGCGATCGATGTGTTGCTTGATCGGCTGAAAGTACGCGGCATGCACATTCCTGACAGTGTGGACAGCGCCTTTACCCTGACTGAATATGCAGTGCAAACCCGTTATCCTGGCGAGTGGGAGCCGGTGACCTCCGAAGAGGCGCATCAGGCTATAGACCAGGCAGCCCGTGTTCTCGAGTGGGTAGAAGGCCGGGTTGTTTCCGGATAGCCGACATATTTTCGCGTCCATTCGTTCGATCCGTGGTTTCTTTTTGAAGAGCTCACGGATCGGCACGGATTTTTTCTGTCGATATCCGTGGCAATCCGTTCCATCCGTCTCCATCCGTGGTTTATTATGAACGCGCACGGTGCGGCACGACGGCGCAGGGCGCTTGACGTTCTCTTATTGCTAGCCGTACCATGGGCACAGAATCATTCACGGGAGAGAACAATGGCTGATACTGTAGCTCTTCCAACGATAACGCTCCGATCACTGGACGCAGGTTGGAACTATGAGCGTTGGGAGCGCGAACTTCCCGATGACGGCAATCGCTACGAGGTGATCGAGGGCATTCTGTACATGACCACGGCACCAAGTTATTTCCACCAGTGGATCGTGCGGCGTCTGGACCAATACATCGGCGTGCCGCTGGAACAACAAGGACTGGCATATGCCGCCACTGCGCCGATTGGCGTGCTGATGCCCGGTTGTGACCCGGTACAGCCGGATTTTGTGCTGGTACGCCGTGATCGCGCGGGCATCATTAGCGAACGCCGCATTCGCGGCGCACCTGATCTGATCGCGGAAGTGCTGTCACCGTCAAACCCTGAGCAGGACACGATCATCAAACGGCGCGTCTACGCCCGCGCAGGCGTGCCCGAATACTGGATCATTCGCCCGGAGACGCGCGATGTGCTGGTGTGTCGCAACCCCGACGCCGCGCTCGGCGATTATACATTCACGCTGCTGGTCGGCGCTGCCGAAACCCTGTCGGCGCACACGTTCCCGATCACCGTGCCGGTCGCCGAACTCTTCGCAGGCGCGCCGGATACAACGGCGTGATCATCGACCGGTGAGCATGGTTCGGCTGTTTGACGGGCTGCATCAATCAGAATGTCAGTATCAACGATGATCAGCCCGCTCATGCTCCATGATCCCATTCGCGCTGACGCAGACTGCGTAGCCACGCAGTGCTATCCTGCATGTCATCACGATCTCGCCACATCCCGATGAACGGCTCATCGGACAGCCTGGTTCGCCGCGTTTTCCTGACAGGCTGTGCGACAGGATAACGAGTTTTCAAAAAAGCTATAAAGTCGATAACCTGCTTCTTGCGCACCTTCGCCCGCTTGACAAATTTCGCTCTCTGTCACTATCCTGATAGTGATACTGTTTTGATTGCTCTCACGTGGCTACCGGACATCTCTCCGTATGTCGAACACCCTCTACGACGACGCCAGACGCATCGTCGCTGCGGCGGAAGGCGCTGGTCTCAGCCTGCGTTTGCTTGGCGGCATCGCAGTGTTCCATCTCTGCCCGACGGCGCGTCATCCCGATCTCAGTCGTTCGTATAAAGACATCGACATGATCGGGCGCACGGGAGAACGCACTGCGCTCCAGCGCCTGTTCAGCGAACAGGGGTACGAGCCAGACCGCGAATTCAACCTGCTGCACGGTGCGCAACGCCTGATCTTCCGTCACCCGACTGACGAACGTCACATCGATGTGTTTCTCGACCGGTTTCAGATGTGCCACACGTTCGACCTGCGTGAACGATTGATCCTGCATCCCGTTACACTGACGCCGTCCGATCTGTTGCTGACCAAGTTGCAGGTGGTCGAGGCGACGGAGAATGATCTGCGCGACCTGTTCGCCGTTCTCTCCGACCTTCCGCTCGGTGATGCGCCCAACGCCATCGATGCTTCCTATATCGCACAACTGGCATCGCGCGATTGGGGCGTCTACCGGACGCTGATGCTCAGTCTGGAGCGACTCGAACAGTGGTCTGCCGGACGACCGACATATGGCGTCTACCGGGTTTCGGCGCAGATCGCTGCGTTGCGTGCAGCAATCGAGGCGCATCCGAAGACCGTGGCGTGGAAGATGCGCGCACGGATCGGCGACCGTGTGCGCTGGTACGACATTCCCGACGAAGGCGGCTAGCAATGTGGATCTTTGGACGCAAGCAACGATCAACCGACAGCGCGCAGGTGCGCCTGTTCTACAGCAGTGACATTCACGGCTCGGAACGCTGCTGGCTCAAGTTTTTGAACGCAGCGCAGTTCTACAACGCACAGGCGATTATCATGGGCGGCGATCTGACAGGTAAAATGCTCGTGCCGCTGGTGGAGGAGCCGGAAGGCTATCGAGCAACATTTCTGGGGCAGGAGACGCTTGCCCGCGATGACGCCGAGCTGGCGGCGCTGGAAAAGAATATCCGCTTCAACGGGTTTTATCCGTACCGCTGCGCGCCGTCCGAGTATCGGCGGCTCGAAGAGGAACCTGCCTACCTGGATCAGGTGTTCCGCCGCGTTATGATCGACGCAGTACGGCGCTGGGTTGCGCTTGCCGAAGAACGCCTGGCGGGAAGCGGCATCGCCTGCTTTGTGATGGCTGGCAACGACGATGAACCGGCGCTGGATGAGGTGCTACGCAATAGCGCTATTGTGCGCAACCCGGATGGGTGCATGCTGGAATGGGGACAGTACCAGATCATCGGCGAGTCATGGGTGCCGCCAACACCCTGGCATAGCCCCCGTGAGATGAGTGAAGAAGAACTGGAGCGCAAAATCCGCACCGTCGCCGACTGCCTTACGCATGATCGTCCGGCAATCTTCGTGCTGCACAGTCCGCCGTACCGCAGCACACTCGACGATGCGCCGCAGGTGCGCGATGACCTGACGGTTGTCACCGAGGGTGGTCAGGTCGTGATGACGCCGGTGGGAAGTATCGCCGTGCGACGGGTGATTGAAGCGTTCCAACCGGTGCTTGCGTTGCACGGACATATTCACGAGTCGCGCGGCGCCGTGCGTATCGGGCGCACCCTCTGCATCAACCCCGGCAGTGCATATGGCGAAGGAGTGCTGCATGGCGCACTGATCACTCTAGAAGGAGATCGCATTCGGGCGCATCAACTGGTGAGCGGATAGCGCACATTGCGCACTCTGGCAAGGGTTGGAAGCACATTGGATAAGGCGAGGACGTTGTGATCTACGATCTGACACGAACGCTCGCAGAAGGAATGACAGTCTATCCGGGAGATCCGCAGGTGCGCATCAATGTGATTGCCACCCCACCATGGCAGGTCAGCGCCCTGCATCTGGGGAGTCACAGCGGCACCCACATCGATGCCCCGTCACACTACATCGCTGGCGGGCGCAGCATCGATACATTTCCGCCTGATCGCTTCATCGCACCGGGAATGGTCGTCGATGCCCGCGGATATGCGGCAGACGCGCCGATTGGCGCCGCCATTCTCGACGGCTACGATCTTCAGCCAGGAATGATCGTCGTTATCCGAACCGGTTGGGAGGCATTCTGGCAGGATGCACGCTACTTCCAGCACCCCTATCTGAGCGTCGATCTGGCGCACGCTCTGGTCGAACGGCGTGTGTCGCTGGTGGCAATCGATGCACTGAATGTCGATTCAACCCCCGGCGGCGGCGAATCGGCGCATGCCGTGCTGCTCGGCGCCGATCTGCTCATCGCTGAGAATCTCTGCAATCTCGATACGCTGATATGCGGGCAGGCGTACATGTTCGCCATCACGCCGCTGTTGCTCCACGCTGCCGATGGCGCACCCGCACGCGCCCTGGCATGGGATATCGATCATCGCTTTGGAACCTTCCTTCGTCATTGACAGGAGGCGCAACGTGGCAGGACGTTCACAATCAATCACCGCGCCGCGCACCTTCACCCGCAAAGCGACCGGTCTGGTGCGTCAGGCAGGCATCTTCGACGTGCTGGTGTACAACGTCAACTTTATCAGCGTCGGGTTGATGGTCGCACTGATGTTGCTGATCATCCCATCGTATGCTGGCGGCAACATCTACCTTTCGCTCCTCTTCTGCGCACTGCTGGCGCTGCCAACCGCCTGCGTCTATGCCTTTCTCTCAGCAGCAATGCCGCGCAGCGGCGGCGACTATGTCTATGTGAGCCGTGTGCTCGGTCCGGCGGCGGGCATGATGGGCAGCTGGAACATGACGATCTGGTGGATCCTGTACGGCGGCGTGCCGTCGGCGTTCCTGGCGACATACGGTGTTGCGCCGTTCTGCCGCGTGCTCGCAGCAATGACGGGCAATACCGCTCTGATCGCTGTCGCGGATTGGACGGTCACCCCGACCGGGCAATTCGTCATCGGAACGATCCTCATTCTGCTGCTGACCACCCTGTTCACCATCGGGCTGAAATCGTTCTTTCGCGTCCAGAACGTGCTCTTCCTGCTGGCAACGCTGAGCGCCGCCATTGCGTTACTCGTCGGATTAACGTCCGACGCTGCAACATTCCCCGCCATCTTTAACCAGTATGTCGGTGCGCTCAATGGTCAAACCAACACCTACCAGCAGATCGTCAGCGCCAGCGGGTACGCACCCGCTCCCTTCGACTGGATGAACACGCTGCTGCCCATGACGTGGATCTACCTGACCATGGGGTTCAGTTTTTCGTCAGCGTATATCGGTGGTGAAGTCAAACAGGCGGCGCGACTGCAAACTTGGGCGATCCCCGGCACAGTGATCTATGCCGCAGTCTGGGGACTCCTGCTCGTCTGGGCGACGACGCGGACGGTTGGCGCCGATTTTCTTGGCGCAGTCAGCACCCTCAGCGATCTTGGAGCGGAAACCGTCGGGTTGAGTGCCATGCCGCGCTTCCACGAATTGATCGCCTACGCGAGCCAGAATGCGCTGATCGCCTTTCTGATCTGCTTCGGCTTCATCTTCTGGTCCTACGCCTGGCTGCCGGGACAGATCCTGAACGCATCGCGCAATCTGCTGGCATATGCCGTGGATGGCTTGATGCCAGCGCAACTGGCAACGGTCAGTGAACGTTTCCACACACCAGTTGTCAGCCTGTGGATCATAGGAATCCTGTCAATCGCATCACTGGCGATCTATGTCTTCACGCCATATTTTGCGACCCTCTCCGGAATCTTCGGGTTCATCCTGACCTTCATGCTGGTCTCACTGGCAGCAATCCTGCTCCCCTACCGGCGTCCTGATGTCTTCGAAGGTTCGCCGGTCAAGTGGCGGGTGGGAGGCATTCCGGTGATCAGCATCGTCGGCGTGCTGTCACTCGTCGCATGCGCGGTCATGGAATGGGCGTATCTGAACGACCCCTTCTCCGGTATCAGCCTCGATCCATCGACCCTGAGCGAAGGAGTGCTGGGCTTCGGCATGTTCCTGATCAATATCGGCATTTTCCTGTCGGGTCTGATCGTCTATTTCATTGCACAGGCCATCCGGCGACGCGCAGGGATCGATGTGTCGCTCAACTATAAGGAGATACCGGTCGAGTGAGGGAAGGCGATTTGAGATGTTCTCCCGGCGATGAACCGTCGGGTTGGTAGATTCCAGGGCAGGTTTTCTGCCGCATCCCTGGAATTCGTTTATCCACCGACACCGGAGACGAGGCTTCTCATGAGTATTGAATCGACTGCTGGCGATGCTGCGCTGACACGGCGCATCGCCGAACTCGAAGCGGAACTGGAAGCAGCGCATCGCCGCATCAGCGAACTTGAGCGGATCGTCGAGCGTGGGTATGGCATGGTCGATGCCATCCCCGCGATGGTCTATTTCAAGGATCGGCAGCATCGCTATCTGTACGGCAACCGCGCATTCGTCGAACGCATCAACGTGCGCCCCGAAGAGATGGTGGGCAAAACCGATCACGAGCTTTTCCCTCCCGAAGTGGCGGAAGCGTACATTGCCGACGACGAGCGCGTGATGGCAACCGGCGAACCGAGCATGGGCGTCGAGTTGCCAGTCACCCGTCCAGACGGCACGATTGGCTGGGTGTCGAACTCATCCGTGCCATACCGCGACAAGACCGGATCAATCACCGGGATGGTCGGCATTGCCATTGATATTACCAGGCGGAAGCGCGCCGAAGAAGAACTGCGGCGCAGCCAGGAAGTGCAACGTGCATTACTCGACACGATCCCTGCAATGATTTACTTCAAAGATCGCCAGCATCGATACATTCTGGGCAATCGCATTTTCGCCGCTGCCGCTGGCATTTCGGTCGATGAAGTCGCAGGAAAGACCGATCACGACCTGTTTCTTCCTGAAGATGCGGAAGCCTACATTGCCGACGATGAACAGGTGATGGCGACGGGAGAGCCGCATCTCGGCATCGAAGAGAAGATCACCGAAGCCAACGGTCGCGTGACATGGCTGATGGTCTACAAGGCGCCCTTCCGCGACAACCAGGGCGCAGTAACCGGTATGGTCGGCATTGCATTCGACGTTACAGCGCGCAAAGCAATGGAAGAGGAGCTCCATCGTACTCAGGCGGAACAGCGGGCGCTGATCGACCATCAGGCGCACCTGCTGGCAATGATCCGTCAACTTTCGACCCCGGTGCTGCCCGTGACCGATGATACCCTGGTGATGCCGCTGATTGGCGACATCGATACTGCCCGCTGTCAACAGATCACCGAAGCGTTGCTAAAGAGCGTGCAGCGCTACCGGGCAAGATGGGTGATAATTGACATTACCGGTGTGCCGTTGATCGACACCGCAGTCGCCAACCATCTGATCCTGGCGACACAGGGGATCGCACTCCTGGGGGCGCGCACGATCCTGGTTGGCGTGTCTCCTGAACTGGCTCAGACGATTGTTGGGTTGGGGATCGACCTGAAGAAATTGATAACCCATAGCGATCTGCGCTCGGCGATTGCATTCGTGATGAAGCGGCAGCAAACATCTTCGCCCACGCGATGAGAGACCTTCCGCATATCACATGCCGGACATCAGTGCAGGCACAGCAATCGCGCACGCTCAACGGTACGAGTACGTCGATGATTGACGTTCCTTCGCGCGCCGGGTATACTGGCGCGCGCCGAAGAACCGTTCGGCGGAATCGTTGCAATGAAGCAGAAGGACACAGGTGTGAGCACAATTCGAGTCACTGTCTGGAATGAGTTCCGCCACGAGCAGGACAGTCGCCATCCGGCGAGCAGCATATATGGCGCGCAGGGTATTCACGGCGCAATCGCCGAAGGACTCCGCGAACATGGCGGATTCGCGGTGCGCACTGCCACGCTCGACGAACCGGAACACGGATTGACCGACGAGGTGCTGGCGGCAACCGACGTGTTGATCTGGTGGGGGCACATGGCGCACCATCTGGTGCAGGACGCAATTGTCGAGAAAGTGCACGCCCGCGTGCTTGACGGCATGGGGCTGATTGTGCTGCACTCCGGGCATTTCTCGAAGATTTTCCGCAAACTGATGGGCACGACCTGCGATCTGAAATGGCGCGAGGCGGACGACATCGAGCGGATCTGGGTCGTCGAGCCGGGGCACCCGATCGCTGCCGGTCTGGATGAGTGCTTTGAGTTGCCGGAGGAGATGTACGGCGAGCGGTTCGATATTCCGGCGCCGGAGCAACTGGTGTTCATCAGCTGGTTCACCGGCGGCGAGGTGTTCCGCAGTGGTTGCTGCTACACCCGCGGGCGGGGCAAGATCTTCTACTTCCGCCCCGGTCACGAGTCCTACCCGACCTACCGCGATCCGAATGTGCGCCGGGTGATTGCTAACGCCGCACGCTGGGCAGCGCCGTCGGGTGGTCCAAAACCGGTGTTCGGCAATGCAAAGCCGAGGAATCAGGCGTGAGGCGAGAGGGGTTGAAGGTTGAACGTTGCACGTTGAACGTGGGACGACCACGTGTAGGGGGCAGCGCGGCTGCGCCCGGACCGGCAGCGGGGGCAATGGCGCGGCAGCGGCGGAACGGTCTCCGCCTGTGTCGGGGATGCCGCCCGACCCCAAAAGGTCTTGGGGAAATAGAACGCGCTTTCTAACGCCTATGCGAGGACGAGGGAGACGGTGTCTACACTTGTGGATATTCTGCAAATTGGTGAACCTAATGCGCTCGCGCTCCTGGCGCCGGACACCCAACCGCTCACGTTTGGGCGCTTGCGTGAGCATGTGGTGGAACTGGCGGAACGTCTGGCGGCATATGGTGTCGGGCGCGGTGAACGAGTGGCGATTGTGCTCGGCAATGGTCCGGCAATGGCGTTGAGTTTCCTGGCTGCGGCGACGTGTGCCACTGCAGCGCCGCTCAACCCGAAGTACCGCCAGGACGAATTTGCCTTCTATTTCGAGGATACGCGCGCAACAACGCTGATTGTGCCGCCAGACGGCATGGAAGCGGCGCGCGCCGCTGCCCCACCCGGTATGACTATCGTGGTCGCCACTCCGCGCGCTGATGGGACGCTCGACCTGTCGCTCGAACGCGGCGCGCGCCTGGCGCAACCGTTGACGCCGCCACAACCGGAAGATGTGGCGCTGATCCTGCATACCAGCGGCACGACCAGTCGCCCCAAGCGGGTACCGCTGCGCCAGCGCAACCTGACCGCCTCGGCGCGCAATATTATCGACGCATATCGGTTGAACCCCGATGATCGGGCATTGTGCGTGATGCCGCTCTTCCACATTCATGGCATTGTCGCCACGCTGCTGGCACCGCTCGCTTCCGGCGGTTCGGTCGTTCTTCCTCCAGGTTTCGATGCCATGCGCTTCTGGGGATGGTTGATCGCCTTCCGACCGACCTGGTTCTCGGCGGTGCCAACCATGCACCAGATGCTGCTGGCGCGCGCCGAACGCCAGATTGCAGCGATTCGCGCCGCGCCGCTGCGCTTCATCCGCTCCAGCAGCGCACCGCTACCGCCGGTCGTGCTCGAACGACTGGAAGCGATATTCCAGGCGCCGGTGCTTGAGTCGTATGGCATGACCGAAGCGAGCCATCAGATGACGACCAATCCGCTGCCGCCGTTGCCGCACTACGCCGGTTCCGTCGGGTACGGTTTCGGCGTCGAGGTGACCATCCTTGATGAGCAGGGAGCGGAAAAATCCCGTGGGGAGCATGGCGAAGTCGCCGTGCGCGGTCCGAATGTGTTCGACGGCTACGAAAATAATTCAGAAGCCACCGCCGCTGCCTTCACAAACGGCTGGTTTCGCACTGGCGACCAGGGGCGGATCGACGGCAATGGCTATCTATGGCTTACTGGGCGCCTCAAGGAACTGATCAATCGGGGCGGTGAAAAGATCTCGCCGTTGGAAATCGATGATGTGTTACTCCGGCATCCGGCGGTCGCGGAAGCGGTAGCGTTCGCTGTACCGCACCGGACGCTCGGTGAAGAAGTGCACGCCGCCGTCGTGCTGCGAGCCGCAGCGACTGAGCGCGAATTGCGCGACCATTGTGCGGCATTCCTGGCAGATTTCAAGGTTCCGCGCGTCATCCACATTCTCCCGGAAATTCCGCGCGGCGCGACCGGCAAGGTGCAGCGGATCGGGATGGCGAAATTGCTGGGGCTGATTAACGAATCTTCGGGGGACGCACCATGAAGATCTGCATTGTTGGCGCCGGTTCAATCGGCGGTTACCTGGGTGCGCGGTTGATCCATGCTGGCGAACAGGTGACGCTGATTGCGCGCGGCGCCAATCTGGCTGCTATTCGCGAACGCGGCGTGACTCTGATCGAGACCGATGGCGCAGTGATAACGGCGCGACCGGCGCTTGCAACCGACGACCCATCAGTCGCCGGACCGCACGATGTCGTCATCATTGCCGTGAAGGCGCATCAGTTGCCCGCGGTCGCACCACTGCTGCGCCCACTGTTTCACGACACCACGATCGTCGTGCCAGCGCAGAACGGCATCCCCTGGTGGTACTTCCAGCGGCACGGTGGTCCCTTCGAGGGACGTCGCATCGAATCGGTCGATCCCGACGGAATCATTGCAGCCAATATCGAAACCGAACGGATCATTGGCTGTGTCGTCTACCCGGCAACCGAACTGGAAGCACCGGGGATTGTGCGCCACATCGAGGGGGATCGGTTGACGCTTGGCGAACTTGACGGTTCGCGCAGCGAGCGCGTGCATCTTCTCTCTCAGACACTGACGCGTGCCGGAATCAAAGCGCCGGTGCGCTCCCGCATCCGCACCGACATCTGGATCAAACTGTGGGGAAACCTGGCATTCAACCCGGTCAGCGCACTGACCCGCGCCACGCTGATCGACATCTGCCGTCATCCACAAGCGCGCGCCCTGATCGTGGCAATGATGGCGGAAGGGCAAGCAGTCGCCACGCGCCTGGGTATCACGTTCGACATGACTATCGATCAGCGCATTGCTGGCGCCGAACGAGTTGGCGCGCATAAAACCTCAATGCTCCAGGATATCGAAGCGCGCAGAGCAACAGAAGTGGACGCACTAGTGGGAGCAGTCGCCGAACTTGGCAGGCTAACAGACGTGCCGACGCCGCACATCAACGCGATATACGCCGCCGTCAAACTGCTGGAGCAGACCGTAACGCGCGTCACACCGGCTCATTCCGCTTGATCCGCTCACAGAGTTCGGTCGTCTCCGGCAGCGGCTCCATCCCCAGTTCGTCCTGCATTGCCTGGACACAGCGCGCATAGGCGCGCAACGCCTGGGAGCGACTGCCAGAGCGCGCATAGGCGCGCATCAGCATCTGGTACGCTTCCTCATAGCCACGGTCGCGGCGGATGATGTGCTCGCACAGATCAATCGCTTCATCGAACTCTCCGCGATCGATCAACAACCGGGCAAGTGTCGCCGTCGATGCCAGATGACGCGCCAGGAGACGCTCACGCTCTTCGAGCGTCCAGGGATCGTACAGGGCTTCGGCGAGATAATCGCCGCGGTACAGCTGGAAAGCCGTGCGGCGATTGCGGATTTCCACTTCGGGATCACGTCCTGGTGCACCAGCAGTACGCAGTTCAAACTCATCCACATCGATCCAGCAGCCATACGAAGGTGCAAAACTGTACGCCAGCCCCTGCCGTCGAATAAAGAACGGCGCCACTCGTGGCGGACGACGCGGCTCCAGCACATTATTGAGCGCATTGAGCGTCACCTTAAACTGGCGCTCGGCAGCCGACGGCTCACTGTCGGGCCAGAGCCAGGCGCAGATCTGCTCACGCTGCAACCACGTGCCGCGATACGTCAGCAACAACTGGAGCAGCTGGCGCGCCTTCTCACGCTGCCACTCACGTGCCTGTATCTCGTGCGAGCCGCGGAAGATGCGGAAACGACCCAGCATGTAGACCCGCAGCGTATAGCCGGGATGATAGGTGTCAACCGCATCATCGGCGGCAATCGAGGGGAAACCCTGGCGCAGCAGACGCTGCGCCACTGCTGCCTGCGCCGATGCAGCGCCGCGCAGCGCCCGACCGCGGAGCAGAAGCGGAACCAGAACTGCAAGATCGTGCGGACCGAAGAGCGTGCGCGTTGTCAGGACGCCATCAAAGCCGCATGCATCGGTCAATTTAAGAAGGCGCGCCAGAGCGCGATCAGCTTCTGCTTCCTTCCCAGATTGCAGCAGGATGTACGCTTCCCAGATCAGCGCAACCGTCTGCCCATACTGATCATCACCCCGCACAAAGCGTTGCTGCGCTTCGTGGAGCCATTGCGCTGCGCGCGGATCGCCAGCAGTGGCAGCAACGCTTCCGAGCGCAAGCCAGATCAACGCCGCCATCCAGTCGTCACCCGCTTCCAGCGAGCGGTCAAGACCCTCACGGGCATACGCTTCAGCAGCGGCGAGGTTGCCCGCGTGCCCTTCGAGCAACGTCAGACCCATCATCACCTCGGCGCGCAAGCGGGGAATACCGCTCGACTCAATCATATCGAGCGCGATGCGGTAGTGACGATACGCCACCTCGTTGCTCGATGCTGTCACGAGATAGGCATGGCCAAGGCGCATATGAGCAATAGCCTCGGTCAGTGGCGAGTCGCCGCGTTGCGCCTCAAGCAAGCCGCGCTGCGCAAGCGCCAGCGCGCGCACCCCGTTGCCCAGCATGCACTCGATCAACGCCAGGAGCAGAAGCGGATCGCGGTGCAACATATGCTCACCGCGCACCCTGCCCGTATCGAGACCGAGTTCCTCTTCGAGCAAACGTCGCGCTTCGACAAGCCGGCCGCTCCGCAGTAGCAGGCGGGGCGATAGAACGGCAGAGCGACGGAGAGCGCCACTGCCCGGATCGCCGCGCGACGTTCTCCCATACGCTTCGCGATGGGCGGCAGCAATGATGAAGATCGCCACATCAGCGCGACCCCGGTTGATCCAGTTCTCAGCTTGCAGACTCAGAATAGTCGCCCGTTCAGTGCGACGATGGCGCGGCAGGAGTTTCATCGCGCGCTTCAACAGCACTGCTGCTGGTGCTGGCTGCACCGTATCGATGTACACCTCTGCCTGACCGCGCAATGCCCGCACCTGACCATCTATATCTCCCTGCGCCCGGTAGCGATCCTCCGCCAGGCGGTACGACTCCAGCGCCTGTGCATAGCGACCGAGGCGACGTTCAGCAATTGCCCGCGTCTCGAGCAGTGCGGCATTGTTCCGGTGGTCGTCAGGCGGGATCTGTTCGATCCACGACAGAAGCTCAGCCGCCTGCGCGCCAGAAACGCCAGCGAGCGCCATACGACTCAATGCCGCCGACGCTTCCTCCCAGTTCGCCGCGGCAAGAAAATGGTGCGCCGCACCGTGATCATCGCCCTTCGTTGCATAGTACTGACCCAACTGTGCGTGGATGCGCCGCCAGTTCGGCAATTCACGTTCCGCAAGACGCGCAAAGCTGGCAGCTGGCAACGGCTGGTAGACCGATCGACCATCGGGTAGGGTCTCGATGAACAACTCATATCGGTCGATCATCTTGAGATCGATATGGAGATCGGACAGTTCAGCAACGGCAGCACATGCCGATTCATCGATCCAGCGCATCAACGCTGTACCCAGCAACCAGGTGCGCAGATTAATTGGCAAGTCACCCAGGACTTCGTGCGCCAGGTACGCATCGAGTTGAGGCGCAATGCGCTCCAGCAACCGCTCCGGAGGGATTGGTTCGTGTTGCGCGGCACCAGAGTCAATACGAGCGGTTGCGAAGAAACGAAGCGCCAGTGGCCAACCGCGCGCCAGCGCATTGAGTTCATCATCGTGAGGACTCGGCGGCAACCCGCAGGCAGCGAAGAATTCACGCGCCTCTTCATTAGTGAACGCCAGTTGCGCCCGGTTCAGGCGATAGAGTTCACCACGCGCTGCAACCGTCAGCAGTGGCGCCAGTGAAGGCATCTCGCGACTCGCCAGCACCAGATGGAGACGCGGCGGCAGACGATCAATCAGATGCTCAATCAGGACGCGCAGTTCGGGACGTCTGTCGGCGCAGTGGACGTCATCAAGCACCAGGAGCATCTCATCACCCAGCGCAGTCAACGCATTGATCAGCCGGTCCAGCACATCGACCGGGTGCAGGGTGACAAAGCGAGAGGGATCAAAACCAGTGATCGGACGAAAGGCCGTCGCCAGATGGAGCGCCAGCGAAATCGGCGTATCCGCAGCATCAAGACGACACCAGGCAACCGGCCAGCCGCCGTGACGCGCAAAGCTGGTGAGCGCGACTGTCTTACCGCCACCAGCTGGCGCAGTCACCAGCGTCACCGGATAATCGGCGACCGCAGCAAGCAACCCATCGATCCGTGGACGTTCGATGAGTCGGGCTGGCTGCGGCGGCGGTTCCAGACGCGGAAGCAGTACCGTAGATGCGAGAGACACAGTAGCGCCGAACTCGCTCGTAACTCGTGAACTTAGCATGTCTCGGCAAGATACGATTGTATTATACTTAATACTACCATCTTTTGACGAAAAGCGCTGTCTCGGAAAGGAGCACCCTGTGGCCATCAGAAACATTGAAGAGACTGCATACAAAACCTACAGCAGCGCTCAGGAAATGGTAGGAAAAGCGGTCAAAGCCTGGACTGAACTTATTGCCGTCAGTACCGATATGGCATACGAGATGGTGCTAAAGAACTGGAACTACAGTCGTAGTATTCGGAGTTCTGCCGAGCAAGCCATCGAAGACGCGCTCAACACCCAGGCGCGTTTTGCCCGCGAAATGATGGGGGTCTGGAAAGACTACGCTGAGAGCGTCTCCGACATCATTGGTCGGACCGCCCGGAAAGAATGATGCCGGAGACGCACCATGGTAGAGACGTTGCGCCATCAACGTCTCTACTTATCACATATATGCCCCGCCATTAATGTTGATCTGCTGCCCGGTAATGTAATCTCCGTCCGCTGCAAGGAAGACGACTGCCTTAGCCATCTCCTCCGGCAAGCCAAACCGCCCCAGCGGGATACGCGCTTTGATCTGGTTCTGAACCTCCTCCGGCACCTTCGCAAGCATATCAGTCAGGGTAAATCCTGGCGCTACAACGTTCACTGTAATGCCATGCTTCGCCAGTTCGAGCGCAGCAGTCTTGGTGAAGGCAATGATCCCACCCTTGCTTGCGCCATAGTTCGCCTGACCAAATGCCGCAGTCTGCCCATTCATCGAACTGATGTTAATGATTCGGCCGTACTTTTGCTCAATCATCGGCTGCATGGCTGCAGTGGTGCAGAAGAAGACAGCATTCAGATTCGTCTGGATGACCTGGAGCCAATCCTCGTCGGTCATCTTACGGAGCGACCGGTCACGGGTAATTCCCGCATTGTTGACCATGATATCGAGTCGTCCATAAGCATCCAGGAATCGGCGCACCATGGCGCGTGCCTCGGTCGGATCGGCAACATTTGCCTGGAGCAGCATACATTCGCGTCCCATAGACTTGATTTCGGCAGCCACCTCTTCCGCCAATGCCTGATTATGCTGGTAATTGACGCCGACCGTGCACCCCTCGCGCGCCAGTTCCAGCGCAATTGCACGACCGATCCCACGCGAAGCTCCTGTCACGATCGCATACTTTCCTTCGAGACGACCCATCCCTTTACCTCCTTACGTGTGTCTATGAACCGAGAACTGAGAACCCAACACCAGAGAGAACGAAGCGCGGTATGAGACAAACGACAGACCTGACACCCTGTTGGGACAGATAGCTGCGTTCCCGTATCCTGCGCCTCCCCTCGTTCCGTAACTCTTCACACCAGGGGTAGTACTCTCATGCCTGGAAGCAAGGGCGTCCCGCCCTCGTCGCGTCTATGAGAGCAAGTGCCCTCACTCCCAGGAAGGATGTGAACATTTACCCTATCCCGTCTATCCTCGTCTTACAACCGTTCAAAGATCGCAGCAATACCCTGACCACCGCCGATGCACATTGTGACGCAGGCGTAGCGACCGCCAGTGCGTTGCAGTTCGTAGAGCGCCTTCACCGTCAATATCGCGCCAGTTGCACCAATTGGGTGACCGAGCGAAATGCCGCTACCGTTCGGATTGACCTTCTCCATGGGCAGATCAAGATCGCGGATGACGGCGAGCGCCTGTGCCGCGAACGCTTCGTTCAGTTCGAACAGATCGATGTCATTGATGCTCAGTCCGGTGCGCTCCAGCACCTTGCGCACCGCCGGAACCGGACCAATGCCCATATATTTCGGATCAACGCCGACAACGCTATACCCCACCAGACGACCCATCGGTTTGTAGCCGCGCTGTTCGGCAACTCTGCGCTCCATCAACACCACCGCAGCCGCAGCATCATTGATACTCGATGCATTGCCAGCGGTCACGGTTCCCTCCTTGTCGAATACCGGACGCAGTTTGGCGAGCTTCTCAAGGCTTGTGTCAGGACGCACGCTTTCATCAGTATCAAACATCTGAACTCCGCCCTTGACCTTGATCTCAATGGGCAGAATTTGATCCTTGAAACGCCCTTCCGCGATGGCAGCGGCAGCGCGTTTATGACTTTCAACAGCCAGCGCATCCTGATCTTCGCGAGAGATCTCCCACTTCCGGGCGATATTCTCAGCCGTTATGCCCATATGCACATTATCGAACGGATCACTGAGCGCTGCCACCATCACATCAACCATCGTAACATCGTTCATCCGTGCGCCCCAGCGCATCGCGTGCGCCCAATACGGGCTGCGACTCATCGACTCAGCGCCTCCAGCAACGGCAGCATCGGCATCGCCGAGCATGATTGTCTGGGCTGCCGAAATGATCGCCTGCAATCCGCTGCCGCACAGACGATTCAATGTCAGCGCCGGAACGTCCACTGGTAAGCCGCCCTTTACCCCCGCAACCCGCGCTAAATAGTGGTCGTGCCCATCAGTGTGGATGATATTGCCAAACACAACCTGCCCGATTTCTGTCGGCTCGACACCCGCACGCCTGACAGCTTCACGCACGACCTGCGCCGCCAGTTCGCTCGGTGGATGATCCTTGAGGCTGCCGCCAAAACTGCCGATCGCGGTGCGGACACCACTCAGCACCACTACCTCGCGTCCATTCGCCGTCATTGCTGCCTCCTTTGACTGATTGCATGCGTCCGCAAGAGCGAAAATGCATGCCTTCGTTATTGAGATCGTCTGGCTATGGGATACTGCATGTGCATACCTGACCGCCTGCGCCCGACCGTTCGAAGTTGCGGAGCAACGGTCGCACCCAGGTCAGCCCTCGCCTCATTCGTTGCAGCAGATACGCAGGGTGAGTTACGATTTCTATTGTACCATTGTAATGGAAAGGCTACCAGTCTGGCGTTAGCATGTTTTTGTAAGGAGTAACCGTTTCTTCACCAGATGTAGCGAAGATGCTCATGCGCAACCGGATATGATATGGTAAAGTCATGCTACTCCAAGTTTCTGGCGCAGACTGTCGGCAGGCAACGACGAAACTGGAAGATGCCGAAAGGCGATCATAAGCCCTAGCATCGTGAGAGGAGGTATGTATTATGATTGAGCGCGCCGAAGCGCCAGTTGCGGCAACGTTGCGCGACGGCCGAACTGTGATGATTCGACCGCTTGCCGAGCAGGATCGCGAAGCGCTACTCCGTTTTGGTCGTTCGCTGCCGGACGATGACTGGCTCTACCTGGAAACCGATCTTCACAACCCTGAGATCATCGACCGCCTCGTTAATGCGTATGCTGCTGAAAACTGGCGCCAGATTGTTGCAGTGACGGAGGACGGCGAGATTGTTGGCTACAGCGCGGTGCGGCGGTTGCCGGGATGGTCGAACCACGTGGGGGATATTCTTCTGATCGTGGGTAAAGACTATCGCCGCTGTGGTCTGGGAACCACGCTGGCGCGGGCGATTGTCGATGCGGCGCGCGATTTAGGGGTAGAGAAGGTGATTGTCGAAGTATTGCAGGAACAGACGGGCGGCATTGCAATCTTCGAGCGCCTGGGCTTCCAGATTGAGGGAACCTTCAGCGATCACGCCCGCGACCATATCGGTCGTCGTCATACGCTTCACGTGCTGGCATACCACATGAATGGTGCAAATACGAACATTTGAACGTCGGCGAGCTGCGACACTGCCCGATCCGCCTGAGAAGGTAGCCTTTCTGTGCAGCCCCGCGTATTGCGGGGTTGTTTGTTGCCAGTCCAGCATAGATTTCTGATTGTTGCGATGGATTGTGATTGACGTCCCGGTGCCTGACCATGCGGATTCTGGTACAATGCAGCCGATATGGAGATAATTCTCGCCGATCTGCGAACGTATCGCGGTGCTGCGCCCGATGATGCAGTCGTTGTGATTGATGTATTACGCTCATTCACGACCGCAGCGTACGTGTTGCACGCTGGCGCACGCGAAATCATGCTTGTAGCGACCCCTGAAGAGGCTCGCACTCTGGTTCATCGTTCCCCTGCGGCACTGACAATTGGCGCCGTTCCGGGTGGCTTTCCTATCGAAGGATTCGACTTCGGCAACTCACCGGCTGCGCTCTGCAATGTCGATCTGACGGGGTATGACGTGGCGCTCTGCACTGCTGGCGGTGTGCGCGGTGTCATCGCTGCACATCAGGCTGCCGTGCTACTCGGCGGATCGCTGGTGTGCGCCGCAGCCACGGCGCATGTTCTGCGTCGCATTGCCCCGCCGCGCGTGACGCTCCTTATCACCGGCGTTTATGCCGATCGCGACGGTGATGAGGATATTGCCTGCGCCGAATATCTTGCAGCCCGACTGCGCGGTGAAACGCCCAACCCGGCGCCCTTTGAGCGTCGGGTGCGTGAATCGAGCTTCGGCAGACGCTTCGGCAACCCGGCGCATCCCCATCTCTCAGAAGCAGACCTGGACCTCTGCGCACGCGCCGATGTGTTCGATTTTGCGATGCCGATTGCACGACGCGCAGGGAGGACTTTTATCGAAAGGCTCACGCTGTGAAACTTCTCTTGCCAATCGTTCTCATCGTCGCCATGCTGATTATTCCTGCCACACCGGTGGCTGCGGCGCCGATGATCCCCGATGGATTTGCGGATCCAGCGTTTGCAACTCTATGGATGCGCGCCGATTGGGCGGTTGCCACGGGAAGTGCGCGTCGCTCCTGGACGTATGGCGCATCCCCCAGCGAGATGCGCTATGAGCGCTTCACTGGCGCGCTGGGCGATGCGCGCCTGGTGCAGTACTTCGACAAGGCGCGGATGGAGGTGAACAATCCGGGTGGCGACCGACAATCTCTCTGGTTTGTCACCGGTGGACGGTTGGTGGTTGAGTTGATCACTGGCAGAATGCAAACTGGCTTCAACGATGTCAAACAACGCGCGCCCGCCGCCATTCCGGTCGCTGGCGATCTGATCAACAATCCACAGGCGCCAACCTATGCGCAACTAGCAGCGTACGTGTCACTCGACGGCGGCGGGCGCGCGCCCGACCGCATCGGGGCGCGAGTGAGCGCGTTGCTCGGTCCCGACGGACTGCGTGAGCGACCCGACCTGGCGCTGCCAGCGCCAGTGATTGTGCATTACGAATCAGTGACCGGGCATAACGTGCCGCGCGCATTCTGCGACTTTATGGCAGCATCGCCGGTCGATGCGCTGTTCGTCTTCGGGTATCCGATCAGCGAACCATACTGGGCCCTCGTTCGCGTTGGCGGAAAAGAACTTCCCATTCTTTTTCAGGCATTCGAGCGTCGCCTGCTGACGTTCAACCCCGCCAACCCGCCGCGCTGGCAGGTCGAAATGGGAAACGTCGGACAGCACTACTTCCTCTGGCGCTACGGGCGACCGCTGCGCTACGCGGTTCCCCCTTTCTCTAGAGTGACTGCTCGCGAAACGACCCTAACCCTTCCAACATACGATTACAGCGGTGCGCTTGTGCCGACCACCCCCGGCGACCCGATCTATCCCTACCCGCGGCTCGATCTGGCGCGCGTCGGTTCGCTGCAACTTGCGACGTCATGCGACGTATTTCGCCGTTCCAAACGACCTATCCCTACCCGCGGCTCGATCTGGCGCGCGTCGGTTCGCTGCAACCACGCACCTATTGCGCCCTCGTGGTCGAAAATCGTTTCCTGGAACTGACCTTCCTGCCCGAACTTGGCGGGCGACTGCACCGTGCGGTCATCAAATCCACTGGTCAAAACATCTTCTACCAAAACCCGGTGATCAAGCCTGCTCCGTTTGGACAACGCGACTGGTGGTTGAGAGTCGGCGGGCTGGAATGGGTGGCGCCAACTGAAGAACATGGCTACCTGGAAGCATTCCCTTGGAATCTCGCGCTCGAAACGCAGCGCGATGGGCTGGTTGTGCGCATGACCACTGTTGAACAACAACGCGGGTTCGATGTGACCGCCACTGTCTGGCTGCGCGCCGACGAAGGACGCATTGCGACGATGCTGGTCACACAGAACCGCACAGGTAGCGCTCAACCGTTGCAAATGTGGATGAACGCTGCGCTTGCTCCCGCTGCCAATCGTGTGGGATCTGCCACACATTTTGTTGTGCCCGACGATCAGATGATCGTTCACGCGACCGAAGATCGGGCGTTACCGCCACCACGCGCCAGGGTGGGATGGACGCTTCATCAGAATCGTGATCTCTCGCACCCGTCAGCCTGGAACGGGTATGTGGGGTTGTTCGCCGCACGTCCGACGCCCTTCATCGGATTGTACGACCCGCAGGCGGACGCGGGAGTTGCTGCTGTGTCCAGTACAGGTCTCGCTGGAGCGAAAGTATTCGCATTCAGTTCAAATTTCGACCGCCGCCTGTTCACCAACGATGGGAGCGACTATGCCGAACTCTGGTGCGGCGCACAACCGACGTTCTGGGACGATCCGCCGCTGGACGCTGGCGAGCAGCGCGTCATCGCCGCCGACTGGATTCCGCTCCAGGGGCTGGGCGATCTGGCAACCGCAAGCGATCATGGGGCACTGGCGTGTAACGTCGGGCAGACGGGGGCTTAACTATCGGTATCGTTTCCGTACGCATCCTCCCGGCAACGCCGGTGCGCTTGATCCATAACGGGCGTGAAATCTTTCGCAGCACAGCTGTGGTCCTGCGCCCCAATCTGCCGCTGGCAATCGAGTTGCCGCCGGGCATCGCTAGTGGTACACTGCGTGTCGAAACTGGTGGGTTCACCCTGGAAACAACACTTTCATAATCTCTGTGTTCATTGGATAGGCTCACGCGGAGATGCGAAGGCGCAGAGATATGTCATCCGCTCTCGTCTCACTCGCGCAGGTGGGCTTCGCTCTGGATAGCCGAGAGCTTCAGCCTCACGGCTAGTTCGGTATAGCGGATTTATAGCGGTTCTCATAAAGATCGGTCTTGTTGGGCAGGGTTACACCCGCCAGCGAAAGCAGACGCCTTATGCGCTACCCCTCTGCGTGCTCCGCGTCTCCGCGTGCATCGAACCGGCTCACGCGGAGGCGCGGAGATGGGGAGCGCAGCGGAAGCAGGCACCTTGTGCGACACGACAGACCTGGACGAGAGTCAACGTATCTGAGAACTGCTATATATTCTCAATCTTCATCATTTCGGTCTCTGAGAGAAGTCAGAAAGACGACCATGCGCATTCGTACAATAACAGTCGGAGCTTGTGAAGCGGATGTACCGCACGCAGCGCGTGCAGCGCGTGCAGCGCGGCACTGCCTTGAAGATGCCGGATACACGGTACAAACGCTGCGCCTGGCGCTCGACACAACCGGCATAGACCAGCACGCCAATTTCACTGCCGTGCTGCGCGGCATTGAGGCGCTCGCGCTCGATGCTGGCTTCGACTATGTCTCCATTGGGCGAGTTGCGAATGACCGCCTGCCGCTGCTGGCGGAAGCACTCGCCGCAACTGATACAGTCTTCGCATCCGCGCGCATTGCTGGGCGTGATGGAAAGATGGATCCGGCAGCGGTCATCGCAGCGGCGCGAGTGATGACAACCCTGGCATCAGCGACGCCGGGTGGGTTTGGCAATCTGCGTTTCGCGGCGCTAGCGTGTGTTGCGCCCGGTTCGCCATTCTTCCCGGCAAGTTATCACAGCGGCGGCGAACCGTGGCTGGCGATTGGTCCCGAAGCAGCGGCGCTCGCAGTGGAAGCGGCGCAGGAAGCCGCTGGAGAGTATGCCTCTCAATCTGTTGCTGCCAGGACTAGACGTTTTGTACAGCATCTGACAGCGCGTATTGAAGCACACGATATGCGCATTCGCGCTGCTCTCAAAGAGATCGCCGACGACATCTATGTTGCGGGATGCGACTGGTCGCTTGCGCCGCATCCGGACACAACATGCAGCATCGGCGCTGCCATTGAGCGCGTTAGTGGAGTGCCGTTCGGCGAACCCGGCACGCTGGCAACCATTCGTTCCTGCACCGATGCGATCCGCGCAGCGCAGGTCATCCTGATCGGGTTCAGCGGCGTAATGCTGCCGGTACTGGAAGATGCAATCCTGGCGCAGCGCAACACGGAGGGACGTTACACATGGCGCGACCTGCTGGCATTCAGTGCAGTGTGCGGAATGGGACTCGACACCATTCCGCTGCCAGGTGATACGTTCACCGAGCAGATCGAAGGCATGCTGGCGGAAGTCGCAGCGCTTGCGGGCGCACTGCGCAAACCGCTCACTGCGCGCTTGATGCCCATTCCCGGCTTGCGCGCGGGCGATATGACGGCATTTGATTTCCCATACTTCGTCAATACGCGCGTAATGGCGGCTTGTGGAGTATCCCTTCAGGCTTGAACTCTCCATCCCGAATCTTTGGGAGGGATTACAGCAGGTTATTCAATCAAGGAGTATCACACCTATGGATGTTCTCGTTTACGACGCTCACTCATATGACCGCACATTTCTTGATGCCGCCAACCAGGGACGACATCGGCTCACCTACACCACTGCGCAGCTCGACCTGCAAACTGCCGCGCTTGCGCAGGGCTTCCCGGCGATCTGCTGTTTTGTAAACGATCAGGCAACAGCAGAAGTCATCGAACGGCTGGCAGCCAACGGCGTTCGTCTGATCGCTCAGCGCTCCACCGGGTACAACAACATCGATCTGGCAGCAGCCGAACGGCATGGCATCACTGCGATGCGCGTCAGTTACTACTCTCCCTATTCAGTGGCGGAGTTTGCCGTCGGTTTGCTGCAAACACTTAATCGGCGCATCCATCGCGCCTACAACCGCACCCGCGAGTTCAACTTCCGCCTTGCTGGCCTCCTTGGACGCGACATCCATGGCTCGGTAGTTGGCGTCGTCGGCACTGGCAAGATCGGTGCAGTCTTCGCGCGCATTATGCACGGCTTTGGGTGTTCGCTGCTCGGCTACGATGTTATCCAAAATCCAGAGTGCCTGGCGCTGGGAATGCGCTACGTGACGCTCGAAGAACTGCTGCGTTCATCGGATATTGTCAGTCTGCATGTGCCACTGCTGCCGGAAACGTACCATCTCATCAATCGTGAGACGCTGGCGTTGATGAAGCCAGACGCATTCCTGATCAACACCAGTCGCGGCGGTCTTGTCGATACCGATGCGCTGATTGAAGTACTGCGCGCCGGGCGGATCGCCGGTGTCGGTCTCGATGTGTACGAGGAGGAAGAAGGGGTTTTCTTCCACGACCTTTCGGACAAAGTGATTACTGATGACACCCTAGCACGGCTAATGACATTCCCCAATGTGCTGGTTACTGGTCACCAGGCATTTTTCACCCGCGAGGCAATGACGACAATTGCAGAGACGACCATTCGCAACATTACCGACTTTGAGGAAGGGCGCGAGAATGAGAATATCCTGCGACCGAGGAGGTAGTGCATGACGGTTCTGACGCACCGTCCTGAATGGCACGCGCTTGAGACGCACTATCACGCGATACGTAACGTGCACCTGCGCCAGCTGTTTGCCGAGGACCCTGGCCGTGGCGAACGCCTGAATGCCGAAGCAGCCGGTCTCTACTTCGACTTTTCCAAGAACCGGATTACCGACGAGACGCTGCGTCTGCTGATCGCACTGGCGGAGGCGTGCAATCTGCGTGCCAGAATCGATGCAATGTTCCGCGGCGAACGGATCAACGCTACTGAGAACCGCGCTGTTCTTCACGTGGCGCTCCGCGCGCCGCGCGGCGCTGTTATTCTGGTGGATGGCACAAATGTAGTCTCCGAAGTGCATGCGGTACTTGATCGCATGGCAGCGTTCGCCGAACAGGTGCGCAGTGGCAGGTGGACTGGATTTACTAGCAAACCGATCCGTAACATTATCAATATCGGCATCGGCGGATCCGATCTGGGACCGGTGATGGCATATGAGGCGTTACGGTACTACAGTGACCGCAATCTGACTGTTCGCTTTGTGTCGAACGTCGATGGGAGCGATTTTGCCGAGGCAACCCGCGATCTCGATCCGGCAGAAACGCTGTTCATTGTAGCGTCGAAAACGTTTACCACACTGGAGACGATGACCAACGCGCGCACCGCGCGCGCCTGGGTGCTGGCGACGCTTGGCGACGAGGCTGCAATTGCACGTCATTTTGTCGCCGTTTCAACCAATGCCGCCGAGGTGGCGAAGTTTGGCATTGACACGACGAATATGTTCGGCTTCTGGGACTGGGTTGGCGGGCGGTACTCAATGACATCGGCAATTGGGCTGTCAACCATGATTGCGCTCGGTCCTGAACGGTTCCACGAACTGCTCGCTGGTTTCCGCGCAATGGACGAACACTTCCGCACGGCGCCGTTCGACTGCAACGTGCCAGTGATCCATGGACTGTTGACCGTCTGGTATGCCAATTTCTTCGGCATCGAGACAGTGGCGATTCTTCCCTACGACAATTATCTCAAACGCTTTCCGGCCTATCTTCAGCAACTGACAATGGAAAGCAACGGCAAATCGGTAACATTGTCCGGTGCACCGGTCTCATATCAGACGGGAATGATCTATTGGGGCGAGCCGGGAACGAATGGTCAGCACTCGTTCTATCAGTTGCTCCACCAAGGCACACGCCTGGCGCTGTGCGATTTCATCGGTTTTGCCGAACCGCTCAATCCGCTCGGCAATCATCATGATCTGCTGATGGCGAATATGTTTGCGCAGGCTCAGGCGCTGGCGTTTGGTAAAACAATGGAGGAGACGCTGGCGGAAGGAACGCCAGAGTGGCTGGCACCACACCGTACCTTCTCCGGCAATCGCCCATCGAACACGCTCCTGGCAGAACGGTTGACGCCAGCAACACTCGGCGCACTGGTTGCCCTGTACGAACATAGCGTGTTCACCCAGGGCGTAATCTGGGACATCAATCCATTCGATCAGTGGGGCGTCGAGCTGGGGAAGGTGCTGGCAGGGCGCATTGTCCCTGAGTTGATGAGTGAGTCCGCCCCACACCTGGCACACGATAGTTCAACAAATGCACTCATTCGGCGCTACCGCACCCTGCGCGGGCGAATCCCATAGTCCGCTTAGGAGGCAGTGCGACAGGCTCAGGTTCGACAGACGCTACGCACTAGGCGGGCGAAGGTGCTACTTTTGCTTCCCCGGTGCCGGGCACGTATTACACGTGGGGTCACACATGCGCCTGGGAGCGAGCGCGTCCTGCCTCTGTCGCGTCTACGAGGGCAAGATACCCTTGCTCCCAGGAGAAATGTGAACACACCATGCGCCTCAGTATATCGGTTCCGCAGGCATGTGCTACAATGGGCGATATGAGTATACGAAACGTCCACACCGTTCGTTCGCCGCACATTCTGGATTTTGTGTCACACAGCGTTGCACAGACCATCCGTGTCGGGCAGCGCCTGGGGGAACTGTTGCAGCGCGGCGATGTCGTGGCGTTGCGCGGCGACCTGGGAACGGGAAAGACGCATCTGATTAAGGGGATCGTTCTTGGACTGGGATCGACCGATACGGTCAACAGCCCAAGTTTTGTCCTGATCAATCAGTATCGTGCCAGTGCCCAACGCAGCGGTTTGCCGATTTATCACGCCGATCTGTACCGTATTGAGCGACCGATAGAGTTGCAGGGCATCGGACTGGAGGAACTGCTCGATGGCGATGGCGTGTGTCTGATCGAGTGGGCAGACCACGCGGAGCAGTTGCTTCCCGATGAGCGCCTCGACGTTCATCTCAGTCACCTGAGTGAAACAAAGCGAGTGGTGCGCTTCGCGCCACGGGGTCGGCGCTACGAAGAACTGGTCGATACGCTAAAGAAAACGGCGTTCAACTGAGGCCTATGTTGCTTGCGATCGACACCTCAACTGCCGACGCCGGTATCGCCTGCTATGACGGGGAGCGCGGCGTGATTGGCGAGTGCGTCTGGCACGCGGGACGCGATCACACGGCGCAACTCTTGCCGCAGATTGATCTACTGCTGCGTCACATCCGCTGTGCACGCAGCGATATTCGGGCAGTCGCCGTCGCGCTGGGACCGGGAAGCTGGAGTGGATTGCGGGTTGGAATGAGCGTCGCCAAAGGATTCGCGCTGGCACGCGACCTGCCGCTCCTTGGCATTAGCACATTACAGGCGCTGGCATATCAGCATCGCACATCACCTCTGCGTGTCGCACCTATCATTAACCTGGGACGCGGCAGAGTGGCCACGCTTGCCGACGACATGCTGACGCCGCAGAATGTGACACTGGCTGAACTCGCCGCGTCTGTCAGTGAACCGACGCTCTTCTGCGGCGATATCGATGCTGAAACACAGGCAACCCTGCGCCGCCTGCTGCACGATCGCGCCCGATTTCCATCACTGGCTGCGAATACGCGCCGCCCGGCGTATCTGGCAGAACTTGCGTGGCATCGTCTCTCCGCTGGCGAGCGCGATGCCATTGCCACGCTTGAACCGCTCTACCTGGGACAACCGACCAAAACCGCTGGTTGAGCCAGCACACCAGGTCATAGAACGCGGATGTTCGATCCTGAATGCGCGGATGGAGGGAGATGTCATGCCGCTGCAAGCACTCCAGATTGTATTGACCGATCAGCGTGTGATGACAGAACAGTTGCCTGCCGATGTTGAGCACCACTTCCTGGGCGGGCGCGGCGCCGCTGCCTGGCTCCTTGCCCGGCGCGTCCCCGCAAAGATCGGTCCCCTGGCAGCTGCCAACCTGCTTATCTTCAGCGCCGGACCACTTGCTGGCGTGACCTTCAGCGGCATCACAGTGACAACACGCTCACCGATCACCAATTCCATTTCGCATGGCTGGGCGTCCGGGCGATGGGGCGCAAACCTCCGGCGCGCTGGTTACGACCTGCTGATCCTGGAAGGGCAAAGCCCTGACTGGTGCTGGATCCGAATCGACGGCTCGCAGGTGGAGATTCGTCCGGCGACGCATCTGATTGGGCTTGATACGCAGGTGACCAATCAGATGCTGCGCAGAGAACTTGGTGACGAGTATGCTGTTGTGTGCGTCGGTCCAGCCGCTGAAGCGGGCGTGTCGTACAGTACCATCATTGCTGAGGGCGCTTTTGCGGTTGAACCGGCGGGCGCAGGGGCAGTGATGGCACGCAAGCGCGTGAAAGCTATCGCGGTACGTGGCACGAACGCCTGCCCGGTTGCCGACCAGCAACGACTCGACACAGCCCTGGCAGGTATTGCCAGACGTATTGCTGCCAGTGATATTGCTGCTAGCTTCCGTCAGTATGGCAGTCTGTACTACGCTCAGCGCGCCGAAGAGCTGGGCGCATTCAGTGCGCGCAACGGTCAGGTACACACCGTGCCGCATGCGAGCGCGATCAGTCGCACTGCTCTGGCGCAGCGCGGTCGGCGGGAGCCGCGCGGGTGCGATGGATGCCCGCTCGCCTGTCATAGCGCCTATATTCGTAAGAACGGCGAACCAATTGCCTACCCCGATCTCGAAGCGCTCGCCGGTTTTGGCTGGAGTTGCGGTCTGACCACACCCGACGCCATTATCCTGGTCAACGATCTCTGCCTGCGCCTGGGTCTCGATGTGACCGAAACCAGCGCGGCACTGGCATTCATGATGGAATGCCGCGAACGGGGCTTGAGCAATGCGAGCAATCTGACCTGGGGCGATCTCGATGCAGTGGTCGGCGCTATTCGCCGATTGGGGCAGCGTCAGGAGAAGCGCGATATTCTGTCGCTGGGTGTCGGCGAAATGCAGGAAGTCTACTACGGTAGCAGCGTCTTTGCCCCCCAGGCGCGGCAACTGGCGCTTCCAGCAATCGATCCGCGCGCTGTGCCAGAAATCGCTCTCGCTGATGCAACAGCGCCAATCGGTGGCGACTATCGCTACGCAATGTTCTATGAGCCGCTCCTCACCGAACCACCCGTGTGGCTCCCCAACGACCCTAACAATCCGAATACTATTCATGGCAGGGTGCCGCGACTGATCTGGCACGAACGCTTTGCAGCGGCGGTCGATGCCGCCGGGTTGTGCCGGCGCCTGGCATTGCTGGCGTATCAGATCGCGCCAGCTGACCTTAACGAACTCCTCTCGGCAACTCTGGGAAGAACGTTCACCAGCGTCGACGTGGCAAAGATCGGCGAACGGATCGTGACCCTCGAACGCGCACTGGCGATCCGATATGGCGTCGGACGCGACACTCTGCCACATCGCTGGACAGAAGAACCTCTCGAAGAGGGACCAGCAGCAGGGAAATTGCCCATGCTGGAAGAGATGCTGCCGGAGTACTATCGCCGCCACGGTTGGGATGAGCACGGGCAGCCCTCACCGGTGCGCCTGGCAGAATTGGGCATCACCCTGCCCGACTGATATAGGTCTAAGTCTAATGCACCTGAGAACTGCTATAATTCTTCATCATTCTGTCGGAGTGCCACATGGTCGTTCTGGAATATTCCTGGCGCGACGGACTGCCTGGGTGCGCGGGCGTCTCGCCCGCACGTAGCGATGCGACTTCAAGGCTTCGGCGTCAGCCATACGAGCAAGGCGCTGCCTGGGAGTGCGGGCGTCTCGCCCGCAGGCAGCGATGCGACTTCAAGGCTTCGGCATTAGCCATACGAGCAAGGCGCTGCCTGGGTGCGCGGGCATCACGCCCGCATATAGCGATGCGACCTCAAGGCTTCAACGTTAGCCACACGAACAAGGCGCTGACCAGGTGCGCAGGGGTCTCGCCCGCACGCAGTGATGCAACCCAACAGGAGCAACGGTATCACGCGCTCAACCGCTTTGCGAGAGCGGCGCGCCTTCGTGCCATGACAATCGGCGCAGATTGTTCTACCAGATTTGATATCTGCAGCGGAAGATTATGCTGCACGCCGGAGCACATTTCCATGACGCTGCATGCTGATGACGTATTCGCGCCGCTCGACGATGACCATGTACTACAACGTCTGGCAGGCGGCAATGAGACAGAAGTATACAAAACTGATGATCAGCGCTATGTCGTAAAAGTCAAATACGACCTGGGAGGTGCCCGTGATCAGGCGCTCAACCTAGCGCGGTGGATGCGCGATACTGCCGAACGCTACACCGCATGCCTGGGAGAACGCTATACCATTCCCACGTACTTCGTTGTGGCGCGCGGCAGCGATGGGCGGGCGCATCCGCTGGCGATCCAGCCATTCCTGTCTAAGGCATGCCCCCTCGATGCCGTTGATTATCGTGCACTGCTCCCGGCGCAACGCGCAATGATTGCCGCACAACTCAGCGAGATCCTTCGCAGAGCGCACACTTTCTACCGGGCAACCGGCAGTATGCCCGATCTGTACGGACAATCCGCCAGAAACAGCGACGAACGCAGATCCAGGAAGTCGATCACTCGCCTGCCGCAACGCCTCTGGAGTTTCTTGGTCAAACGTACACTGCTACGATCACACAACCTGGTGCTTATCCGCGATCCAGAATATCGAATTGTCCTGATCGACTACGATCCGGTGCGCAGAGGTCGCCTGTACCGACTAACGTATTTTGCCGTGCGTCGCCTCTTAATGTTGCGCGATCTCGCCGTTCTGGCATGGCTCCGTCTGGGATGGTTGAACTGACAGCGTCCTGCACCTCGTTGCCAGCGACAATACATCCACGCAGCGTCCTCATTCGTCATGCCTTGAAGTAGTGGTCGTCACATGGCGATGCATCCCGGTCAACTGGCCACTGGATGATCGGCTGCAGTGCCAGACCGCACACAGATCGAAAAATTGTGATCTTGTTACATTGTCGTGCGTGAAGGCGTCTGGTATAATACCAGCAATGAAGGTCGAAAGAGGCCGCCAGGGTATGATTGTGTTCGCTTTCTTGCTGCGCAAGATCAATCAGGAGCAGCGCTCCTAGAACGTGAACGATTATGGGTGACAATCGCTGGCTGAAAAATAGTTTCGTCTACCTCATCATTCTTGTTGCTGCATTGGCGCTGTTCATCAATTACTTCAACAACGCACAGGGTCAGCAGGAAGAACGCGGTATCTATCAGGTGCTCGCCGATGCAAAAGCTGGCAGAATAGAGAAGATCGAAGCGCAATCGGGCAACTCCGAAATCCTGGTGACGTACCGCGATACCAGGACCAAGGTGCGGTCACGCATCGAGTCGAATGATAGTATCACGATGCTGCTTGTACAGGCAGGTGTACCGCTCGATGCAGTGAATGTCGAGGTACGCGCAGCGCCAGCATGGGGCGGTCTGCTGAATGTCTTCACGTTCCTGCTGCCAGTGCTGCTGATGATAGGCTTCTTCATCTTCTTTATGCGCCAGGCGCAGGGATCGAACAATCAGGCGCTCTCATTTGGCAAGAGCCGGGCACGGATGTTTTCCGGCGATAAGCCGACAGTGACATTTGCCGATGTTGCCGGTCAGGAAGAAGCCAAGCAGGATTTGACAGAAGTCGTTGAGTTTCTTAAGTTTCCCGATAAGTTTGCTGCACTCGGAGCGCGCATTCCGCGCGGTGTGTTGATGGTGGGTCCGCCAGGAACCGGGAAGACCCTCCTGTCGCGCGCGGTCGCGGGTGAAGCTGGAGTTCCGTTCTTCTCGATCTCTGGTTCAGAGTTTGTCGAGATGTTTGTCGGCGTCGGCGCTAGTCGCGTGCGCGACCTGTTCGATCAGGCGAAGCGTAATGCTCCCTGTATCGTCTTTATCGACGAGATCGATGCTGTTGGTCGTCAGCGCGGTGCCGGGCTTGGCGGCTCCCATGATGAACGCGAGCAGACTCTTAACCAGATCCTGGTCGAAATGGACGGCTTTGATACCAATACGAATGTCATTGTCATTGCAGCAACGAACCGCCCGGATGTGCTCGATCCGGCGCTGGTGCGCCCCGGTCGCTTTGACCGCCAGGTAGTGCTTGATGCGCCAGATGTGAAAGGGCGTATCGAGGTGCTCAAGGTGCATACCAAGGGCAAGCCGCTTGCCGATGATGTGCAACTCGATGTGATCGCGCGTCAGACTCCTGGCTTCTCCGGTGCGGACCTGGCAAATGCAGTGAATGAGGCAGCAATCCTGGCGGCGCGCCGCTCGAAAAAGAAGATCGGCATGGCAGAGTTGCAGGACGCGATTGAGCGTGTGGCGCTTGGCGGTCCGGAGCGCCGCAGCCGGGTACTGACCGAACGCGAAAAACTGCTGACCGCATACCACGAATCGGGTCACGCTATCGCTTCCGCTGGCATGCCCAAAGCTTTCCCGGTGCAGAAAGTGACGATCGTGCCACGTGGACGCGCTGGCGGGTATACGCTCTATCTGCCGGAAGAAGATAGCATTCGCTACACTACTGCATCGCAGTTCGCCGCGCAACTCGTGTCAGCGCTCGGCGGGCGCGTGGCAGAGGAGATCGTTTTCGGGCCTGACGAGGTTTCGACCGGCGCCGCTGGTGACATTCAGCAAGTGACGCGCATTGCTCGCGCGATGGTGACCCGCTATGGCATGAGTCCGAAGCTTGGTCCAATTGCGTTCGGTGAGCGTGAGGAGTTGATCTTCCTGGGGCGCGAAATCACCGAGCAACGCAACTATAGTGACGCTATCGCGCGCGAAATTGATAATGAAGTGCACCGCATTATTTCGGAAGCGTATGAGCGTGCACGCCTGATCCTGACATATAACCGCGAGGTGCTGAACGACATGGCAAGCGCGCTGATCGAGTACGAAACACTCGACGGCGAACGCCTAAGAGAATTGCTCAGTCGTGTGGTGAAGATCGATGAGATTGAGAAGAATCGGGTGAATGGTGGCAATGGTGTGCTGACCACACCATCAGGTGTGAACGTCCCATCTGCACAGGTATAACCACTGCGCCAGGCAGCGACAGGGGAGGCAATGCCTCCCCTGTACGACTCTATAAGCCATGTTACCGTCGGTGTTTGCCTGAAGAACAATTCACGCCCCGGCAGGAAACGTCTCGGTAGATTGGCAGGCGGAACGCAGCTACTATTCGCTCACAGTTGATCGCTTCGCTTGCCCAGCGTGCGGTTATGAATGGTCAAACGCGCGTTTGACGAGAAGTATTGGCATGACGGTAACAGCACGTTTCTTTGCGATCATTATCAAGATGATCTTCAGTCAGCGTGAACATGGTACCCTTCACTTTCATCTACGGCGAGTACAACGCAGTTTTCGATATTCAGACCATCGAAACGCTGGAAGGCGATCTGCCTGTGCAAGCCCAGCGACTAGTCACGGAGTGGGCTGCCCAATATCAACAAGAACTGTTACGGATGCCTGGATTGGAGTAGCAAGATGAGCACTCTCAGAATCAAAGCGGTGACTCCTCTGGCAGGAAAACGCCTGCTTGTTACATTTGTCAATGGGGTTCAAAAGGTGTACGATTGTCAGCAAATCCTGCAACTGGATCGATTTCAGTTGTTGAGAAACGAAGCCTTTTTCAAGGCGGTTACCGTTGATCCTGGCGGGTATGGGGTGTCCTGGAACGATCAAATGGACTTAAGCGAATACGAGTTATGGCACAACGGTGTTGAAGTTGAGCATGGGGTAGTAGAAGAGACAGAGATGCGACTGGTGGGGCACAGCTAACCTGTGCGTTCATCCGACGGGCTTCGTCTCGCTCCTCCTGAATGCCAGGTTGACACATCTTGATGGTCATCCGGCAGAAGGCAGCAAAAAGCACCCAGCCTTGCAGGCGGATGGCAGTCCGCTTTTTTGTTTCTGTATGCTATAATGCCAAAATGATGAAATGGCTGTTTCTGACACGCGGCAGTTCTGGAGAGTCTGGTTATGTCTGGTCACTCGAAATGGCACTCAATACGTCGCATGAAGAGCGTGCTCGACCAGCGGCGCGGGCAACTCTTCACCAAACTGGCGCGCGATATTACGATTGCAACGCGCGAGGGAGGCAGCGGCGACCCTGATGCGAATTTTCGTCTGCGCCTGGCAGTTGATAAGGCTCGCGCTGCCAATATGCCGATGGAAAACATCCAGCGTGCCATTGATCGCGGCCTGGGCAAAGGCGGCAGTGATGCCGCTGCACTTGAAGAAATCTACTATGAGGGGTACGCTCCCGGCGGTGTGGCGCTCTTAATCGAAGCTGCCACCGATAATCGCAACCGCACTGCTTCTGACGTACGCGCAACGATGACCAAAAATGGCGGTAGCCCCGGCGAACCGGGTTCAGTAAGCTGGATGTTCGAAACCAAAGGGCTGATTACCCTCGATCTGTCGGTCAAACGCTTCGATCCAGACGAAGTGATGCTGATTGCCATCGATGCTGGCGCAGAAGACGTGCAGATCGAGGACAATATCGTTGAGGTGTACACCGATTTCAAACAACTTGCCGCAGTGCGTCAGCACTTGATTGCCGCCGGGCTGCCGGTAACCGGCGCTGAAAAGACCATGATTGCTAAAACGACAGTGCAACCCGATATCGCTGATGCGCTCAAAGCGATGAAACTGATCGAGAAACTGGAAGACCTCGACGATGTGCAGAAGGTCTACAGCAATCTGGATATCACCAGCGAACTGGCCGAACAGTTTGTACAGGGTTAATGTGTGACTGCCACGCGGACAATTGGGATCGATCCCGGAACAGCCCGGATGGGATGGGGCGTCGTCGAAGAAATGGATGGAGTGCTGCGTCTGGTCGATTGCGGCGTGTTGACCACCCCGGCGGAATTATCACAGGCGGAACGGTTGCTCCTGCTGTACAACGAACTTCACCTTTTGATTGAACAATACCGCCCTGCCGCCGCTGCTATCGAAGAACTCTTCTTCGGCAAGAATGTCAACACTGCGCTGACCGTTGGGCAGGCGCGCGGTGTTGTGCTCCTGACTCTCGCGCAGGCTGGCATTCCTGTGTACGAATACAAGCCGCTGCAAGTCAAACAGGCGCTGGCAGGGTACGGCGGCGCCGATAAGCGTCAGATGCAGGAGATGGTTCGGCTGACCCTCCGCCTTCCCGCCATCCCGCGCCCCGACGACGCCGCCGATGCCGTGGCGGTTGCGATCTGTCACACCTACGCTGCACCGATGATCCGACGCATCGAGGAGGGTCGGTAGATTGCTGCCGGGTGCCGATATGGCTCTTCTTTACCCGGCCTGGCGCGACCCCTGTGCTCACCTTCTACCCCACCACTCTTTCCCAATCCCTACTGGCATCACAGTATCACCCTCAAGAATACCCAAAGCACGATAGCCGCGTGTGACTCTCACAGACCAGACATTCTCTTCACGATTGATGCACTTAAAATGCAGAGAAGGATGAAAAGGACTCTGCGCCCACAAAAGACTTTCCTGGCGCTACGCTTGATGTCTTCCTCAAGGGACACATAGGCCGTCCAAAAAGATGGCGAGGTGGCCGATTTCATACTTGATCATAATCCAGCGGTCGCGCGCGCCCTTCAGCAATTTCCTGCTTAGCGCGGCGTGCAACCGCCACGAGTTGCGGTTGTGTTCGCTTGAACAAGCTATCCCACTCCAGTTCGTCTTGTAGGTCTGCGAGATACTCGCGCAGATGTTCCACCACCTGGTCTACACCGTTTCGGGCAAGGAATCCAGCATTTTTATCACTGTCGCAATGGCTGTAGATGTCATCGTTAAAGCCTCTCTTTCAGTCCTTTCATATGTCCCACACGATTGATTATGCTTACCTGTGGTAGTTGAGACAAGGCGGGCTAACGGCCCGCGCGTCAGCCGCCAGCTGGGATGTACGACATTCATAGATCGGGAAAGCTGTTTTGCTGTTTCCTATTGCCAAAATCGCCCCGATCTAGCCGGTCGGCTGCACGCGCTTGTTAGCCCGCCGCGGCTCGTTGCAGATCGTAGTTTTGGCTACTTCCGTGTTTTTAGCTTGTATATCAGAAGATTAGTAGAGAAATTATGCCAATTATCAGACTAAAAGTAATTAAACCCCCGTATAAAAGTAGCATCTCTTTAAAGAAGAGAATCTTTCTGAAATTCACGAATTTCTTGTATTCCTTTGTGTTTTCGTATTGTTTTCCAGACGTATCGAGTGCCGTAAAGTTTACCAATCGTTGATGTCTGTATGATAGTTCTAAGTCGGGACTGTTTACGAACTCTTTTATTTTGCGAAATCTGAAAGAGTCACCTCGATACAAATAGAACCACCAAGCATCCACTAACCAGAACATAACTGGCAGAATAGCGGTAATAATGACATATTTTCTCAGGTCACCTTGTCCAATCATAACTGTTAGTGCTGCGCCCCAACTAACGATGGCAAAGTTCTTGATGCTCTGTGTAATTGTTTCCCTTCTTGATATGCTTCTTTCAAGAATATCTATCTCCATTTTCAGACACTCTACTTGAAAGGCAAAGCTCTGCTTTTGAGACTCCAAAATAGGTTTCTCATCATGGCCGAGTTCATTTTCTAGGAGCTTGTTCAGTAGAGGATCGCTCACGGATAACTCTCCTGCGCAAGTCGTTTGAACAGAGACAGCAGCTCTACCACTATGTCACTTGATTGTAGCACAGGATGTCAGAAGAACATGCGTTCTGCTTATATTCGGAATGAGATGTGAAAGCGGCGGGCTAACTATTGATTATACGGATTCCGCTTTTCTCCCCCTCCGGGGCGTCTTATACAGATTCCGTATAATCCGCCCCAATGCGCGGAGATGTATCATGACCCCCGGCAACCGCTATGCTCCTCTCTGCGCACAACCACCGCCTTATTGTAACACGAGAGATGATCCTCGGCGGTGTGCGGCGAGTGCGCCGCCTGTCTGTTCTGAGCGCATTGTAGCACCCTAACCTCTGCAGAAGCCAACAGGGGTGCAGCACGGGTGCGGCGCACACAGCCCTGGCGCGCCTGCCCAATGTCCTGCGCTTCACCTGCGCTGCGAAGCGCAGCGGAGTGGCGTCGGGTGCAAGCGTGGGTTGGGCGACTTTACCCAATTCACATATTCCTATCATTTTCTGCAACGTTCTCGTATGGCGCAAGATAGCGAATCGGCTTGCCACGCAGAGGTTCTCGCCCAGCGCCTGCCGGGTGCTGATGCAATCTCAATGATCTCGACTTTTCCCCAGCTGCTTGTTGGGCGACACGGTCAGGTTAGCGCTGGGGGTCCTTGTGCGCCTCTGCATAGATGCGGAGAGCGGCCTGCATCCGTTATTCGTAGTCTTCACCCTGCGCTTTGAACCATGCCAGGACATCCGGGTCACCCTGGATCGTCACCGTGACCGTGTGCCTGGGGAGCCGCACCGTTGCTCGTTTGAAGAACTCCTCGGTTAACGGCGGAATATCCGAGGTGTCGATTTCATCGTCGGTCATCGCGTCGATGCGCGCCCAATCAGGTGTTGGTCTGGTTCTTCCGCTCATCCCACTCAAATCGCACAGGTGCAGTATAGCCGGAGAAGGTGAGAAAGACAAGCCCGTTCACTGGGGGAAATCATCTGATGAGCCAGCACATATCTGGCTAGCTCCTGATCCTTACACGCGTCTCTTCAACAATCCATAGAAGGTGTTCAAGCGGCTCACTGGAAAGCAGTGGTATCAGATGCTCAATGACCTCAAGAACATGGCGTTTATCCTGCCGGTGCAAACGTAAAACTATCAAGCCAGGAAACTGTGGTGGCGGATATGCACGAATGTCAGCGAAATCCGTGTCCAGGGTGATCAGGACACGCCCCTCCTTCTGGCAAACAGAAGCAATATCGGCATCGAATGAACCTTCCAGGTGTTGATCAAACACTGTCATGGCATCATAGCCAGCCTGTTGCAACACATTGGCTGCCTCGACCGGCAGATTCTCGTCAATCTTGAACATCATCGCGTTGTCTATACAGGGATGGCGACCACCCGCTCGCGGGCTAACTCAGCAGCGTATAAAAGAGCGGCCTGCACCGCTTCCCGATCCAACGATGGATAACTGCGCAAAACCTCATCCAGCGAGAGACCTGCAGCCAGATTGTCGAGGATGACCGAAACCGGAATGCGTGTGCCTTTGATACAGGCTTTCCCATGACAAACGCCTGGATCAACAACAATGTAATCTCGCCAGTTCATAAGCAGTCTCCCTGAACCATCGTTCCTTTGGATTATATCGTACCTTTTTCTCCAGCTGCGGGTTGGGCAACACGGTCGGGTTAGCGCTGGAGGTCCTTGTGCGCCTCTGCATAGATGCGGAGAGCGGCCTGCATCCGTTGTTCGTAGTCTTCACCCTGGGCTTTGAACCATGCCAGGACATCCGGGTCAACCCGGATCGTCACCGTGACCGTGTGCCTGGGGAGCCGCACCGTTGCTCGTTTGAAGAACTCCTCGGTTAACGGCGGAATATCCGAGGTGTCGATTTCATCGTCGGTCATCGCGTCGATGCGCACCCAGTCAGTTTCCGAAGGTTTGTTCAAATGCTTGTCGCTCATGACTCAAGGCCTTTCGTAGTGAGATGATTCGGATCGTCTCGCTATCTGGTTCAGTGTACACGACCACGACGATTCGGGATCGTAACCGACCAATTCCAATCCAGCGATCTTCGCCATAGTCGAGTCGATCATCCAGATCGATGAGCATGGGCGCCTCAAAGATTTCCCAGGCATCGGCAAAACTGAAGCCATGCCTGCGAATGTTGGTCTGGTTCTTCCGCTCATCCCACTCAAATCGCACAGGTGCAGTATAGCCGGAGAAGGTGAGAAAGACAAGCCTGTTCGCTGGAGGAAATCATCTGATGAGCCAGCGCATATCTGGCTGGCGCCTGATTCTTACCCGTGTCTCTTCAACAATCCATAGAAGGTGTTCAAGCGGCTTACCGGAAAGCAGTGGCATCAGATGCTCAATGCCCTCAAGAACGCAGACTCTCGTTAATAATGTAATCTCGCCAGTTCATAAGCAGTCTCCCTCATCGTTTCTTCAGATTATACCGTGTTTCTTCTGCCCCGCCCGACGGTGTCGGGCTTAGCCATGCCGCCGAAGGCGGAGTAACTATTCCAAAGACCATAAAGACGAGTAGTTGTCGGGCACAGCGGGAGACATACGTGGCGCGCCGCTTCCCAGTGCGATGGGCGATACGGGCTGCGGCGCACGGTTAGGGCCGGCGGAGGACTACACCGATTACCGGCAGAACCACGGAGTGCAACAGGCGCTTCCCGGCGGCCCAACGGCAGGCATCAGCCGTGCGTGGAAGAGTGCCCGGCAACGCACGGGCGGTCGGCACACGCACAACGTTCCAGATCACCCTGAGACCGCGCGTCGGCTGCATGCGGTGTTGAGCGACCGGGCATGATGAGGGCCGACTAGAAGGGAGCGGAACGACTCCGGCGCATCGTGACACTTTGGCTTGTCAGTTCCGGGCGTGCCATGTTGGGAAGTGCATCCGTGGTTCCGGGTTCGTGCGGCGCCGGGCTGGGATGACCATTTGTGGTATGGTTGTCCCGTTATGCGCACGTCCGGGGTGTGCAGAGGCTGGCGCCGTTCGCAGTTGCAACGTGCCGTGTTTGGGGCAATGTGCAGTGTCAGCCGACCAGCGCACCAGGAAAATCTTCCCGTGAACTCAGGACCTTTCTCCCTTGCTCCTGAATAATGGTTTGATGTACTGTGTGGAGAATCTTCGTCATTGCCCTTACCAGCGTCTGTTGAACGTCGTACTTCGATATCGAGCGTTTAGAGGTTATGCTCGCTTTGCAGAAACGTTCATCGCCGGGTTTGCCGAGCCAATCCGCATTCGCTGTATGCTGGATGGAACGGAAGCATATGTGTGTGACAGATGCTGGAATGCTGTCTACCGCTTAGAGCTTGAGCGTCGACAGTTGAGGGAAGGCGCTCACAGGTCCGCCCTTTGAGCGCCTTCTGCATTGTTGTGCTAATGAAGCTTCTTTCCGACACAGTGCGGGAACGGTCGGTTTGGGCCAATCGTGATTTTTTGTATCTCTGGGGCGCCACTGTCATCAGCCAGCTTGGCACACAGATCACCTTCCTCGGTTTGCCGTTCCTCGCTGTCACAATGCTGAACGCCACGCCGCTCCAAACCAGTGTGCTGGCAATGCTCGGCTGGGTACCAGTGGTCGCGCTGGGGTTCGTCGCCGGGGCGATCATCGACCGCGGTCGCCGTCAGCCGGTGCTGATCTGGTGCGATGTGGCGCGGGCAGTGGTCATGCTAACCGTCCCAGTCGCCTACCTGTTTGGCGGGCTTTCGCTTTGGCAGCTCTATGCAGTGGTGCTGCTGATGGGCGTGTTCAGCACCTTTTTCGACACGGCATACCAGGCGCGCGTACCCTCTCTGGTACCCGACACGCAACTGGTTGCGGCCAATAGCGGGCTTGAGATCGCCCAGTCGGGCACCCGCATCGTCGGTCCCGGGCTGGCGGGCGCGTTGATTGCGCTGCTCACCGCACCACTGGCGATCCTGCTCGACGCTCTGAGCTATCTCCTCTCGGCCCTGCTGCTTCTGGGCATCCGCGCGCCGGAATCCGTGTCCGATATGCCGCCGTCAGGGACACGCGCCGACCGACCCTTGCGCGTGGACATCAAAGAAGGGCTGGTGTTCTTCTGGCGCAAGCCATTGCTGCGCTCACTGGTAGGGTGTACGGTGCTAATGAGTGTTGGCTGGGCACTGGTCGAGGGCATTTTTCTGTTCTACCTCATCCGCACGCTGGGACTTGACGCGGGGCTGACCGGTGTGATCTTCAGCGTCGGCAACGTAGGGTTGCTGGTCGCTGCCGCCGTGACCGGGCGCCTGGTTGGGCGCTGGGGGTTGGGACCGGTGGTGGGGAGCGCAGTGGTGCTGCACGCTGGTGGCATCCTGCTGATCGCGCTAGCGCCGCTGGCGCCGTTGCCCTTCCTGATCACAGGCTATCTGGTGCGGGCAGCGGCAGTGGTGGCCTACAACATCAGCCAGGTGACGATACGCCAGTGCGTCACGCCATCACAGATGCTCGGGCGCGTCACCGCGACGGCCCGGGTGATTAGCTGGTCGAGCATTCCCAGCGGGCTGATCATCGGCGGTCTGCTGGCGACAGCCATCGGGCTTCAAACAACAATCTGGACAGGGGCGCTCCTCAGTTGCTGTGCTTGCATTCCGATGATCCTCGGCGGCGTGTGGCGAGTGCGCCGCCTGTCGGTTCCGAGCGCGTTGTAGCGCCCCAACCTCTGCAGAAGCCAACAGAGGTGCAGCACGGGTGCGGCGCACGCAGCCCTGGCGCGCCTGCTCAACGTCCTGCGCTTCACCTGCGCTGCGGAGCGCAGCGGAGTGGCGTCGGGTGCAAGCGTGGGTTGGGCAGCGATGTTACCCCGCGACAAATGCTTTGCCTGCAAGCTTGTCAAATAGCCATCTGAAACCGCTCTTGAGCATTGCATTTGCACCAAACACCATGTCAATGCGACACCCAAGAACCTTTTCGATCGCCTGTAAATCAGCGGAAAAGCAATCAAAAGGTGGCAGAGCTGCATCGGCAATACGCAGACCAGAACAAAGGGACACCGTCTGCGTCGTTTTTGCACCGACAGCATCACCAATCTCTAGCTCAAAGGCTGGTTGCAGGTCGAGACCAAGCTCTTCAATGTGAGCAGAGTTGATCACCGAAAGACCTGCTCCTGTATCAAACAAAGCGGAGACCGTAGCATTTTGCGAAGCCAGTTGGATCAGACAAATACCAGTGTCTTCCACAAACTTTGTGGGCAGTTCAAGCCACAATTCGCCTGATACTTGTTTGGGGAGCAAAATGCCCAGGAGACGAAAGTCGAAAATCAATGTTTGAGCGAAGATGGTAGACGCATCAAGCGTTACGTCTGAGTTGAAGGGTAAGGCGCTATCTGAAATTGGTTTCACGCGAGCACCCACGCGGCGATTATAACCGAGAAAGCCAATCTCGATGGCTTCTACAGCTTCAAAGACTCTCTGTTCAAATGCGCTACCAATGGTTACTGTTCCTGTGCGCGGTAAGCTCTCGGCGAGTTTTGGCGAAATGGTTATGAGATTAGCGCCAGTATCAAGGTAAGCAAGCGTATTCACCTAGTTCACGCGTGCTGGCGCAAATAGCTTGAACTCATGAATAGTCAGTGGTGTCAACTCAGCGGGATTGATGATGCTCATGCGAATTACTTTCGTTCATGCTGATAGTTACAGAAACGATAGCCGCCCAACTACATATTAGATCGACGCGGCTTTTTATCCCTCCGCAGAGAATCAGACCGCAGCAACCTGATCCGCCATGGTTGTCTTCTTCGAATAGCTGTGCTCCGTGCGATCAAGGAAACAATCAGGATGCTTTATATCACGACTGCAATTGGACTGTCAATGTCCTTTTGACTGTCTTCCTGACTCACTTGAATATCCGCCCCCTTTGCACTCTTAACCACCGCCAGGCGGTAGGTCGTCGGATAATGGCAGCAAAGGATTCTTGATGCTGAGAATGCGCCCGGAGCGGGTCGCCCTTGCTGGCAAATACCACATCCCCTGCCTCACCGACCGCTTTCTGGCGCTACAATTGCGGTGCAGGCAGACCCGACGACCAACCACCACAGAGAGCGCCCGGACCACCCTGCCCGAAGCGCGTCTGACTCCATGGTGCCCCAGTCAGAAAGTGACTCAGGCTCGCTACACTCCCGGTGCCGACGATGGTGCGGAACAGGTTGGTCGACGTGCGCGGGCCGTGACCCGGCATCAACGCTGCGCACCCTGCCTGCCGAAGAGACGCGACAGGATGCATCTGGTATCATTGTTCGAGAAAGGTGGTGCGGGAGGTATCCCGCGCCCTGCGCCCAACCAGGGTCGCGCAGCCACGTGAACAATCCGAACATTCAGGGTAACTGTTCACACCTGAGGGAACACGCGCGCCTGGGAGCGAGGGCGGGACGCCCTCGTCGCGTCTACGAGATCAAGATGCCCTCGCTCCCAGGGGACATGTGAACACCTGCCATTCAGGTCATCGTTACCACAGAGGAGATGTCGTGACTGCCGAAAACTGGTTCAATCCTTTCGACAACCCCGAACTGGTTGCCGGTTATGAAACCTGGTACGAGACCGACGGGCGCACTGCCGACATCGCCGAGCGTCGCCTGATCCGATGGTTGCTGTCGGGGGTGCCGCAGGCGCAGAGTCTGCTGGAGGTCGGCGTCGGGACTGGTCACTTTGCACGCTGGCTGGCATCGGAAGGGTATCGCGTTGCAGGAGTGGACCTGTCCGCGCCGATGATCGCCGAGGCTGCCCGTCGTGGCGGCGTGCTCCTGGTACGCGCAGATGCGGAAGCGCTGCCGTTCCCCGATAATGCCTTCGACGGGGTGCTGCTGATCACCGCGCTGGAGTTCCTGCCACACCCCGAACGCGCATTGCAGGAGGCGGCGCGTGTGGCGCGGCATGGGATCATCCTGGGTGTGCTCAACCGCTGGCATCCCCTGGCATGGCAACGAAAACGCAGCGGATTGCCGGTCTGGCAGATTGCGCGTTTCTACACCCCTGCCGAACTTGAGCGCCTGGTGCGCCGGGTGCTGCATCCGTTCAACCTTCAGATAACGTGGCGTACCACACTGCTGCCCGGGCTGTGGTGGTATTCTTCACGCCTGCCACTAGGCGCTTTTACCGGTATGCGTGTGCTTCTCCTGAAACAGAAGGGGTGAAATCATGGCGAATGAAGAACTATCCTATCCGTCCGGTCTGACCGCGCAGGTCAGCATCTACCCGTTACGCCAGCAGCATCTCAGCCCGGCTATCGATGCGGCGCTGGCGATCTGGCGCGACCGTGGATTGGATGTGCAACCGGGCGCTATGAGCACCCTGATCGCCGGTGATGAAACGTCAGTATGGGAAGCGCTGCGCGCGGCATTTGCGGCCGCAACAGCACTGGGGGAAACGGTTATGGTGATCACGGTGTCGAATGCCTGTCCCTGGACCCTGCCTGCGCAGGGGTAGCGTGTGCTCAGCAACCTGGATGGGGAGAGGAGGACAACTCACAGGGGTAGATCTTTTGGAAAGCCCCTGCGTACCATCTCCCGTTTCAGGCATCAGGACGCCCAAACTCCCCCTTCTCCCCTTGTGGGAGAAGGGGGTTGGGGGGATGAGGGGGCAAAGGCGCACGGGAATGCCGAGGGCTTATGATCTCTGAATAAATAATCCGTTATAGCTCGCGCAGGCGGGCTTTGCCTTGCCTAGCCGAGGGGTTCACCCCGACGGCAAGAGGCGCATATCGGACTTAATTCTCAATCTCCATCAGCCCCACAGCAAGGGCGCATACCGGATTTATTTCTCAATCTCCATAATTTCGGTCTGCACTCCACCGGAAGCGGGCGTCTCGTGCGACACGGGGGATCCGGACGACGGTCAACGTATCTGAGAAATGCTGTCATTATCTTAATCTTTATCCCGTCCCCGCCTGCCCTACGAGGGCGGGACGCCCGCGCTCCGTAGCACACAGCGTAGAGAGGGAACGAACACCGGTGGAGTGCGCACCGTGTTCTCCCAGAGTCGATATGACGCCCTTACGACCCCTCGACGCCTTCCTGCCTTTGGGCGTCCATGCCCGACGACTGGTCGCCTGGATGCGCAGTTTCACGCTCAGGCGCCGCTGCCGGGATCGCCTCATCTCCGTGCAACTGATCGACTGGCAGATCAGGCGCCCCATCGGAGAGCGACACTGGCTCTTCGGGGGCGGCAGGCATGGCGACATCGGACGACTCTGATGCAATATCCGGTTGCTGCGACATGACCGGGATA
>JAGHYV010000092.1 GCA_017743475.1 Roseiflexus sp.
CGCCCGCATGCCGCATCGTGACGTGTCACCGGAGCGCGGGCGTCTCGCCCGCAGACGCGGTGCTGGGTGTGTGGGCGTCGCGCTCGCATCGCGACGCGTCACCGGAGCGCGGGCATGATGCTCTTTAAGAAGTCCGGTATAGCCCGCGCAGGCGGGCTTCGCCTTGCCTAGCCGAGGGCTTCAGCCCCACGGCAAGGGGCGCATACCGGATTTATGATGCCCGCAGACGCGGTGCTGGGTGCGCGGGCGTCGTGCCTGCGTGCACTGTGACTCGTCACCAAAACACGGGCAGCGTGCCCTCGGACGCTTTACGTGACAAACAATTCTTGCAATACTGGAAAGACATTCTATGACTGGCAAAGCATACCTGGTCGGCGCCGGTCCCGGTCGCGCCGACCTGATCACAATGCGAGGTCTGACCGTGCTTCGTCAGGCTGACGCTGTTCTCTATGATCGCCTGATCGCTCCTGAACTGCTCGACGAAGCGCCATCGCACGCTGAGCGTATCTTCGTTGGCAAGCGTCCGGGACATCACGCAGTGCGACAGGAGCGGATTAACGAACTGATGGTACGCCTGGTGCACAATGGGTTGCAGGTAGTCCGATTGAAGGGAGGCGATCCCTGCGTTTTCGGGCACGCAGGTGAGGAAGCAGCAGCGCTCGCTGCCGCAGGCCTGCCGTATGAAATCGTCCCTGGTGTCTCTTCAGCAATTGGTGTGCCTGCCTATGCTGGCGTGCCGTTAACCCAACGCGGCGTCGCATCTGCATTTGCAGTTGTGACTGCCCATGAAGCATCGGAGACTGCAAGTGGCATTGACTGGCGCGCCCTGGCTGCTATGCCAACACTGGTGGTGCTCATGGCGCTTACCCGTCTCGATAGCGTCTGCACAAAACTGATCGCTGCCGGACGCAACCCCCTCACGCCAGCGATCCTGATCAGTCGGGGCACGACAGCGCAACAGCGAACCCTGCGCGCAACGCTAGCAACTCTTCCCGATGCCCAACTACGCGCAATGCTCCTGCCACCTGCTATCCTGGTCGTTGGCGACGTTGCAGCATTGAGCGACACGCTGGCATGGTTTGATCCGGCAAGCGTGCCCGCGCATCATATGTTCTGGGAGGACGAATGATGCCTTCCCTGCCTCGTCTTCTGCTTGCCGCACCGATGAGCGGCAGCGGCAAAACGACAATTACTGCCGGACTGATTGCCGCCCTGACTGCACGGGGGTTATCCGTCGCTCCATTCAAGTGCGGACCGGATTATATCGATCCGGGGTATCACGCGCTGGCGTCAGGGCGCGCTTGTTTCAATCTTGATGCCTGGTTAACGCCACCAGAACAGATCGCCAGTATTCTGGTGCGGCGCAGCACAGGCGCCGATCTGGCGCTTATCGAAGGGGTAATGGGGTTATTCGACGGCTACTCCGGCGCTGATGACACTGGCAGCAGTGCGCATATCGCGCGTCTGACATCCACGCCGGTTCTGCTGGTGATCGACGCGCGAGCAATGGCGCGCACTGCCGCCGCACTCGTCGCCGGGTTACGCGACTTTGATCGGCAGATTTCGATTGCGGGGGTCATTCTCAACCGCGTCGGCAGCCAGCGTCACGCGCAGATGGTGCAGGAGGCTATTGAAGGAAGCGTCGGCGTGCCAGTAATCGGATATCTGCAACGCGACGATGCGCTTACTCTTCCCGAACGACATCTTGGACTCATCCCGGTGGTGGAGCCGGGGCGCTGGCAGGCATGGCTGAGTGAGGTGCGGCAACGGGTCGAAGCAACTATCGATCTGGACCGGTTGATTGCGCTGGCGCGTGCGGCGCCGCCACTCGCCGACTATGACACGGCGCTTCCTCTTCTTGAAAGCGTACCATCCGGGGGGGCGCCGATCATCGCCGTGGCACGCGATGAGGCATTCAGTTTTCTGTACGAAGACAATCTCGACCTGCTACGCGCTGCGGGCGCGGAGATTGCCTTCTTCAGCCCGTTGCGCGATACTGCGCTGCCGGAAGGAACTGCGGCGCTCTACCTGTGTGGCGGTTTCCCCGAACTCTATGCCGAACCGCTCAGCGCCAACCGCGAATTGATGAATGCTATTCGCGTCGCTATTGCTGCCGGTATGCCGGTGTATGCCGAATGCGGCGGGTTGATGTATCTGACCGAAGCGATCATCGACGCTGCGGGACAGACGCATCCCATGGTTGGCGCGCTTGCCGGTCGTTCGGTGATGACGTCGCGCCTGACCCTTGGCTATCGCACGGCGCGCGTCGGATGCGATACCTGGCTCTGGCGGGAGGGTGAGACGTTGCGCGGTCACGAGTTTCACTATTCCATCTGGGAAGAGCGCCCGACGCATCTGCCCTGGCTCTATACCTGTCTGTCGGATGCCATGCGCCCGGCAACATTCCAGGAAGGTGCGATTGTCAGTAACACCCTTGCATCGTACATCCACGTTCACTTCCTGGCATATCCGCATGCAGCGCGGCGTTTCGTTGCTGCAGCTGCCGCCTTCCAGCACGGAGCAAGGGTATGAGCCGGATTGTCCTTTTCACCGGCGGCGCACGCAGCGGCAAGAGCATGTGCGCCGAACAGTATGCCGCTCGTCTCAGCGAGCACGTGACGTACCTGGCAACCGCCGAAGCGGTCGACGATGAAATGCGCGAGCGGATCGCGCACCATCGTCGCCGTCGCCCTGCCGCCTGGAAGACGATCGAAGCGCCGCGCAACGTTGCTGTGGCGCTGGCATCGCTTGCGCCCGGTTCGGTTGTGCTGCTCGACTGTCTCTCGCTTCTCGTCAGCAACTTGCTGCTGGCGCACGAAAACGCCCCGATGCCGTTTGTTGAGCAAGAACTCAGCGCAATCCTGAAGGTTGCTGGCGAGCGCGAGTTGAGTCTTATCATCGTCACAAACGAGGTTGGTATGGGTATCGTCCCGGAATATCCGCTTGGACGGCAGTACCGCGATCTGCTCGGTCGCGCCAATCAGCGGGTCGCCGCCGTCGCCGACGAGGTCTACCTGGTGGTGTGCGGCATTCCGGTTGAGTTGTATGCGCTGGAGGCGGCATGGGCGCGTTCGACCAGGTAGCGCATGGCGCAATCGACCACGCCGAATGTGCGGCGCTGGGGATCGCGCCAGAACAGGTGACCGATTTCAGCAGCAACCTGAATCCGTTCGGTCCACCGTCCGGTGTACGCGCCGCGCTATCGGCGCTCGACCCGGCACCGTACCCCGACCGGAGTTGTCTCCGGTTGCGAATGCGGCTGGCGCATCTCCACGGATGCGAACCGAATCAGATACTTGTGGGGAACGGCGCGAATGAACTGATCCACCTGATCGCCCACGCTCTCGCCGGACCGAACGCAACGGCGCTGGTCATCGCGCCTACCTACGGCGAATACGAGCACGCCAGTCGTTTGCACCGGATGCAGATCGTCGAGGTGCGGACGCAACCGGAGGATGGGTTTCGTTGCGACATCACGATGCTGAGTGCTGCCATCCGGCGCATCAATCCGCGTCTGACCTGGCTGTGCGCCCCGAACAATCCTACCGGCGTCGGTGTAGAACCCGCTGCGATATGCGACCTTGCCCGGCTGTGCGCCGACTACGACGGCTTTCTCATCGTTGACCGGGCGTACCATGCGTTCCAGCGCGGTCTGCGCGATCTGCGCGACCCACTGGACGAGGAATCGCCGCCAAACCTGATCCGGCTCTACTCGCTTACCAAAAGTTACGCCCTGGCAGGACTGCGTCTCGGCTACCTGATTGCGCACCCGGCGATTGTGGCAGGAATCGGGCGCTTTCAGCCAGCGTGGAGTGTCAACAGCGCGGCGCAGGCGGCGGGTCTCGCCGCTCTGGCTGATACTGCGTTTCTGCCTGTCACGCTCCCACGGGTATGGGCAGCCAGCGACGACCTTGAGACAGAGTTGCGTCAGCTGGGGCTAATGGTCTGGCGCGCAGCGTTGCCGTTCCTGCTCGTGCAGTGCGGCAATGGTGCGGCAGTGCGGGTGCGCCTTCTCCAGCGCGGTTGTCTGGTGCGCGATTGCGCGTCTTTTGGGTTGCCGGAATGGGTCCGTGTTGCACCGCGACAGCCTGCGGAGAACGCTCGTCTGATCAAAGCCTGGAAGGAGATCGTATGACAGCGCCGGTCATTATGGTACTCGGCACAGCATCCTCGGTCGGCAAGAGCGTCCTGGTTACAGCGCTCTGCCGCATCGCAACCTGGCACGGATTGCGCGTCGCGCCCTTCAAGGCGCAGAATATGAGCAATAATGCCGCTGTAACCCTCGACGGCGGCGAGATCGCGCGCAGCACGGCAGTGCAGGCTGCTGCAGCGCGGATCGAGCCGACGGTTGAGATGAACCCGATCCTGATCAAGCCCGAAGGACATCGGCGTAGCCAGATCATTGTCGAAGGGCGCCCCTGGCGCACCCTCGACGCGCGTGATTTCTGGCAGCGCAAGGAGATGTTGTGGAATGTCGTCACCCGCAACCTCGACGCGCTACGCGCCCGCTACGACCTGGTTATCGCCGAGGGGGCAGGCAGTCCGGTGGAACTGAACCTCAAGGCGGGCGACATCGTGAACATGCGGGTGGCAACTTACGCGCAGGCGCGTGTTGCGCTTGTCGGCGATATCGATACGGGCGGCATCTTTGCCCAGATCCTCGGCACGCTGATGTTGCTCGAACCGGAGGAACGCGCCCTGGTGCGGGGATTGATCGTCAACCGTTTTCGCGGCGATCCGGCGCTATTTGCCGATGGTGTGCGCATCCTCGAACAGCGCAGCGGGCTGCCGGTACTTGGTGTGGTTCCGTGGATCGAAGACCTGCGTGTGGCAGAGGAAGATGCTGTTGCGCTGGAGCGCAGCAGCAACACCTCGGGCGTTGGACTGATGATCGCAGTGGTACATCTACCAGCCATTGCCAACTTCGACGATTTTGATCCGCTGGCGCGCGAGCCTGGCGTTGTTGTGCGCTACATTACCCGTCCTGATGAAATGGCGAACGCCGCTGCCGTCATCCTTCCCGGCACAAAGCACACGCTGGCAGCACGGCGCTGGTTGCGGGAACGCGGTTTCGACACAGCGCTATGCCAGTTTCCCGGCGCGATTGTCGGCATCTGTGGCGGCTATCAGTTGCTCGGTGAATGGATCAGCGACCCGGCTGGCGTTGAGGGGCAGGGCGGCGAGGAACCGGGGTTGGGAGCACTTCCAGTCGAGACGGTCTTCAGCAGTGAGAAGCGCACCGTTCGTATCTCCGCTCAGGCACATGCTCCCTGGGCATCCAGCGGACTGCTGGAAGGGTACGAAATTCACATGGGGCGAACACGCGCAATCAGGGAAGAACGTCCACTCCTGACCATTGTGCGCCGTAATAGCCAACCAACGCACGAAAGTGACGGACATATCAGCGCTGATGGACGCATATGGGGTTGTTACATGCACGGCATTTTTGCGAATGACGAATTTCGCCGTGCCTGGCTACGTTCGCTCGGATGGCATCCCATTGGTGCCTCGGCGTCACCGACCGACCCCTACGACCACCTGGCGCGCCACGTCGCCGCAGCCCTGGGTGAGGTAGTAGTAGAGCGATTGTTGCAGGCGCCGTAGGGGCGCAGCGCTGCTGCATCCCTACGACGCCCGTATTGTCAATCATATGTGGCCTATCGTCCGTCAGGCGCGCTACCTTGGTCGATACCGCCAGATTGCGCAGGTGTTCTGGCAGTATGGTTTCGGCTACCTGCTGGATCAATTAGGTCTCACAACCCTCCTCTCGATGCCGCGTCGGATCATGCGTCGTCCGGCGCCTGATCCGATCAGCGGTCCAGAGCGCCTCCGCCTGGCGTTGACCGATCTCGGTCCAACGTTTGTCAAACTGGGGCAGATGCTGAGCACTCGCCCCGATCTCCTGCCGCCTGCCTGGATTGCGGAACTAAACAAACTTCAGGACACGGTGCCGCCATTCCCTGCCGATGTCGCCATTGCGACAATCGAAGCCGAACTGGAGAAGCCGATCAGTGAGCTGTTTCGCCACTTTGAACGCGAACCGCTGGCAGCTGCGTCGTTAGGGCAGGTGCATGGCGCCGAACTACCCGATGGTACCCCGGTGGTTGTCAAAGTGCAGCGCCCCGACATCCAGCAACTCGTCACGATCGATCTGGCAATCCTGTCGGAACTGGCAGCGCTAGCACAGCAGAATACCGCCTTTGGTGAGCAGTATGATCTGGTCGAACTAGTATGGGAGTTTGGCGTCACCCTGCGCGCCGAACTGGATTATCGCCGCGAAGGGCGCAACGCTGAGCGCTTTCGCGCCAATTTTGCTGGCAACCCACATGTCTGCATCCCGCGCGTCTTCTGGAGCCACACCAGCGCCCGTGTACTGACGACTGAACGCATCTCTGGCATCAAGATCACCGATATTGCGGGCATGGACGCAGCCGGTATGGATCGGAAGCGCCTGGCGCGGCACAGCCTGGAACTGATCCTGCAAGAAATCTTTGTTGATGGGTTCTTCCAGGGCGATCCCCATCCAGGCAATCTGTTCGCCCTTCCAGGCGAAGTGATTGGCGCCGTGGACTTCGGGCAGGCAATTACACTCGACCGCGAGATGACCGGCGATCTGCTGCTGCTCCTGGTTGCACTGCTGGAGCGCGACGCTGACGGAGCGTTGCGGGCGTTACAGCGGTTGGGTGTTCTGACGCAGCGTGAACTCTCTCCGGCGCTGCGGCGCGACATGCGTCGCTTTGTCGATCACGTCGTTGATCGGTCGCTGGCAGAACTGTCTGCGCGGGAAATGGGTGAAGAGTTGCTGATGCTCCTGCAACGTCACCGTCTGCGCCTCCCTGCGCCACTGGCGCTATTGTTGAAGGCAATTATCATGATGGAGGGCATTGGCGTCCAGATCGACCCGCAGCTTGACGTTTTCGGCATTGCCCGACCCTATGCGATGCGCGCCCTGGCACAACTGAACAGCCCTGACGCGCAGTTGCGCCGTGCGCTGCGCGAACTCGACGAAATGCGCGGGATCGTCAGTGCCCTGCCGGGTCAGATGAGCACCCTGGTTCAGCGGTTGAACGAAGGAGAGATCCGCATCCAGACGCGCGAGATGGAAATGCGGCGCTTGGCCGCAGCGCTGTCGCAGGCGGGGGCGCGTATCGCACTCGGTCTTATCGTCCTGGCGGCAACGCTGGGACTGACAGGTCTGGCAATCGCCGCAGCCATCGGTGGATGGGAAGGATGGCCCGTGATCATCCTGGCGACGAGCGCACTGATCGCCCTGATCAGCGCCGGCGCAGCATTGTTCATCAGCATCGCGCGCGGATCGGGCGGATCGTCGTAGGGGCGCAGCGCTGCCGCGCCCATATAGGGGCACAGGTTAGGTAGGGGCGCAGCGCCGCCGCGCCCAAACTGCGGCAGTGATCTGCGCATACAGTTCACCGCCGCCCGAAGGAGGCAGTACGATGACATTCACGCTGACAAGCGCATCATTCTCGGAAGGCGCAATGATTCCGCGCCAGCACACGTGCGACGGCGCCGACCGTTCGCCGCCGCTCCGCTGGGAGGGCGCTCCGCCAGCCGCGAGTTATGTGCTGATCATGGATGATCCAGACGCACCAGGTGGCACGTTTACGCACTGGGTGTTGTACGATATTCCCGGCACGCGCACAGAACTGGCGGAAGGAGAACAGGACACAGGGCTGGCAGGCGGCAACGATTTTGGCAGACGCGGCTATGGCGGTCCGTGCCCGCCGCGCGGCAGAGGCGCCCACCGCTACTTCTTCCGTCTGTCGGCGCTGGATATTCCTTCGCTGAACCTGCCAGCCGGCGCTGCACGGCGCGATGTCGAGGCGGCAATGCGCGGTCACGTGCTGGCGACTGCCACTCTGATGGGCAGGTACGAACGTCGGTGAGGATCACTGAGGCGAACGCGCGGGAACGCGGCGCGTGGCGTAGATGATCAATCCGGCGCCGATCAGCAACAGTAGCGCCAGACCGATCAGTTTGGCGGATGGGCTAATGTCGGCGATTCCGAGCAACCCGAAACTGGCGCTCAATCCCCAGTAGAGCGCCAGGATCTGGCGTGCTGACATGCCGCTATCGAGCAGGCGATGGTGAAGATGATCACGCCCGCCCTGCGTGGGTTGCCTGCCGGATGCGGTACGCGCCACGATCAGCCAGGCGACATCGAGGATCGGCACACCCAGCACCAGCAGCACCGTCGCCAGTTTCGCTCCGCCGATGATCGCACTGACGCCCAGCAGAAAACCGAGAAACTCTGCACCGCTATCACCCATAAAAATACGCGCCGGCGGCAAATTGAAGACCAGAAATCCGGCGCACGCCCCGGCAAGTGCCAGGGGCACAAGTGCAACCGTCCGCTGCGGCGGATCGAGGCGCAGCGCATGCAGCGCCAGCATCAACGCCGCGATCAGCGACACCCCTGCCGCTAGACCGTCAAGCCCATCCGACCAGTTGATCGTATTTGCCATCCATCCCAACCAGAACACCGTCGCTGCAATCGCCAGCCACGGGCTGGCGTCCCACAAACTGACCTGCCCGATGAACGGCACGTTGAAGGCGGTCAACAGAATGCCGCGCGCTTCGGTCGACAAGCCCAACGCATCGGGATAGCGCCGCTGATCCCAGAGGTACGGACCGACCGCAATCAACCCTGCACCGGTTTGCGCTGCAAACTTGGGGAGCCACGAGAGTTCAACCACATCGTCTACCCACATAACCAGGAAGATCGCCGTGCCGCCAAGCAACAGCAGCCCGATGCGCAAAATCTCGAATTCCGAGCGTTGCAACGATGGTTCGACGGAGGTGAATATGAACGTTGCAAGCAGCGCCGTTACAAAGCCAGCATAGATCGCAATACCGCCAACGTTAGGGGTCGGTCGCATATGGGAACGACGTCCACCGGGATGCTGCACCCATCCGCGCTGCTCGCACAGCCGGATGACCGGCGGAACGGTCAGCGCAGTCACAATGAAAGCGATAACAAAGGCGCTTATCAGCGCTGCCACGGTCAGAAGCGACATAGCGCCTCGCCTACTGATGCCGGACGTGCACAACGATCCATTATTCAACCCGTCCCAAACAGGCGATCACCCGCATCCCCCAGACCGGGGACAATATATCCGTGATCGTTCAGACAATCGTCGATCGCCGCCAGATGGATCGGCACATCGGGGTGCTCCTGGTGCAATGCCTGCACCCCTTCTGGCGCCGCGATCAAACCGAGAAACTTGATCCGGCTTGCGCCCCACTCTTTCAGCACGGTCACTGCCGCCACCGCCGAGCCGCCAGTGGCAAGCATAGGATCGAGCACCAGACAGAGATCGACATCCACTTCTGGAGGAAGTTTGTTGTAGTAGGTGACCGGTTTGAGCGTTGCATGGTCGCGGTAGAGACCCAGATGCCAGACGTGGGCAGTCGGTATGAGATCGAGGATCGGATCAACCATGCCCAGCCCGGCGCGCAGAATTGGCACCAGACCAACGCGCGCGGCGATCCGATGACCGTGGTAGGGTGCGAGCGGCGTGTCAACGATCCGTTCCTGGAGCGGGAGATCAAGCGTGGCTTCGTACAGCAGAAATTGCGACAGTTCGCGCACCAGTTCACGAAACTTCTTCGGTTCGGTCGTCGCCCGGCGCAGCAGCGTCAGTTTGTGCTGGACGAGCGGATGCTGAGAGATCATCACCTGTGCCATGGCGCCTCCGGATTGCCAGACCCTGCAATTGACATTATACCGCGATACGCGCGCCGCACCTGCGCTTCAGCGCCCCATAACAGTGTTCATCGCCGTATAATACCGGTGTGTACTTGAATGGAGAAGAAACAATTGACCAATGACTGCTCTACAACGACTGGTGCGTCTCCAACTCCCGATCTGGCTGGTGATGCCCCTGCTGGCATTCGTGCTGGCGCTGGGGATCGGCGGCGGGTATCTGCTTGCGTTGCGGCTGACGCATCCATGTCCGCTGCAAGCGCACGAATGTGAGGCGCTTGGCAATTTCTGGCGCGCCTGGCAACTGGCGCGCGACAATTTTGTCGATCCGGAAGCGATAGACCCGCAGCGTATGAGCGACGGCGCCATTAATGGCATGCTCGATAGCCTGGGAGATCAGGGACACACACGCTACCTGAATGCGGAAGAAGCCCGTCGGGAACGTGAGGCGCTCTCTGGAAGGTTCGAGGGGATTGGCGCCTACATCGATGTGCGCGATGGACAGCCCCGGATTGTCGCCCCGATCGAAGGATCGCCTGCCGAACGCGCCGGATTGCGCCCGGACGACCTGATCCTGCGCGTCGATGGGTACGATGTGCGCGGCGTAACGGTCGAAGAATTACGGAATCGTGTGCGTGGACCGAAGGGGACGCAGGTTGTTCTCACCATTCAGCGTCCCGGCATCGCCGCGCCGTTCGATGTCACCATTACGCGCGAAGAAGTGAATGTTCCCAGTGTGACGTGGCGCATGCTACCCGACCGGATTGCCTTGATCCGGATCAACCGCTTTGCCGAGCGCACTGGATCGGAACTGCAACAGGCGCTGCTCGATATACGGTCGCAGGAAGCGCAGGCGATCATTCTCGACCTGCGCAACAACCCCGGCGGACTAGTGACGCAACTGGTTGCGGTAGCAAGCCAGTTCATGCCTGCAGGAACCACCGTCCTGCTCGAACAGGACCGCGATGGTTCACGTCGCCCATACACGACAAGCGAGGGAGGATTGGCGCTTGATGTTCCCATGGTTGTACTGGTGAATGGCAATAGCGCCAGCGCCGCCGAGATTCTCGCAGGATCATTGCAGGAAAACGGACGCGCCCGCGTCATTGGTCAGGCAACGTTTGGCACCGCAACCGTTCTACGACCGTTCGATCTGGAAGGCGGCGCCCAGGTGCGCCTGGGAACCTCGCAGTGGTTGACCCCCAAAGGCAAGGTGGTACGCGGGACCGGCATTCAACCCGACGAACTGATTGCGCTGGCGCCGGGAGTTGCGCCGCTCACACCGGCTGAAGCAGCAGCGCTGAGCCTGGAAGACCTGCTGCGCAGCAACGACGTTCAACTGGTGCGCGGGATCAAGGTGGTGCGTGAGGTGCTGGCGAGCAAAACTCCGTAGTCTGTACGCTGTTCGAATACTGCGCTAGCCGTCGGGCTCATGGAGATTGAGAAATAAATCCGCTATCCCGCACGAGCCGTCGGGCTGATGGAGATTGAGAATTTATTCTGCTCTACCGTGCTAGCCGTGGGGCTGAAGCCCTCGGCTCTGCGAGGCGGAGCCTGCTGGCGCGGGCTAGAGCGGAATAATTACTCAAAGACCATACGCCCTCGGCTCTGCGAGGCGGAGCCTGCTGGCGCGAGCTCTACCGGATTAGAGCAGTTCTCACAAAGGTTGAACATGGTGGACAGGGTTGAACGCTCCTGGGAATGGCGCACCCCACGCAATGACCGAAATGAATTTTGGTCTACGAGAGCGACCCATTTCGGTCTCTACTTCGCCAGCAGCGGGCGCCTCGCGTGACACGGCAGACCTGGACAGGGATCATCGTAGCCGAGAACTGCTCTATTTCTTCAAAGACCATATGAGATTGCCTGCCCTTGATCAGCCCGGCAATCGAGCCATAGGATCTGCCTCTGCGTCCGCTGCGCCTCTGCGGTGACATGCCCTGCGGCGGGTTCAGAAATATCAGTTGACCAGCCACGCGTCGATCTCGTCGAGGGCGGCAGCAACAGTAAGGAGCAGTTCAGCGCCGCCGATGAGTGCCAGGGTGTCGGACGCCCAACCAATGCACTGGAGGGTTTCGGTGCGCCCAAGCGGTGCGATGGTCAGAAACGCCTGACCGAGGAGGCGCTGGGCGCGTTGCAGGTCGCCTGCCCCGGCTGCGGCGCGCGCGGTGGCAACAATTGCGCGCGCACGCTCCAGCGGTCGTGGAATGAGCAGCGCCACTACCCCGGCGTCGTCGGGCAATCCGTGGGCGGCGAGCGCCTGTGCTGCTGCGAGCAGGTAACGACTGCGCGTATCAGGTGGAAGGATTCCTGAGATGTCAGTGAACACCCGCGCGCGCGCGCCGGTTTCGACCAGCGAGTGTGCAATTGCCGCTTGCGCGCGCGCGCGCTCACCGGGGACGGCGATCTGCCCGGCGCGCGCATGGGCTGCCGCCGCTGCGCCGGAACGTGCCCAGGCAATCGCCAGGTCTGCTTCCAGCCGCGCCCGCGCTGCATCATCGCCGATCTGCGCTGCCAGCGCAAATGCCTCGCGGTGACGACCGTTCGCCGCCAGGATTCGCGCCAGTTCGTCGAGTGCCCAGCCGCGTTCATCCTCGTCCGTAATGGTGAGCGCGACCGTCTCGGCAGTCGTGTAGTCTCCACGGTGCGCCAGGGCAATGGCAATGCGCGAATGGGCACGATCACGCTCCTCGCCCTCCGGCAGGAGCGCTGCCATTCGCATCCCCACCTGGAACTGCCCGCTGGCAGCTTCGGCGGCTGCCAGCGCCGCGATGACCGATGCCCGCTCTTCCCCCTCGACCGCTACTGCTGCGGTTGCCGCCTCGTCGAGCGCCTGAGCGGCAACCGGCGGATGATCGAGCGCCATGTCGATCAGACAACGGGCGCGGGTCTCATGGTCGTCGATCATGCGTGCGACTTCGAGCGCAGTTTCCGGCGCCACCTGGACGATCAACGTGCGCGCCACCTGCGCCAGAGCACGATCACGCAGTGCCGGGTTTGGCAGAAGCATCACCCGATCAATTGCACGCGGGTTGCCGCGCCGCGCTGCGTCGCACGCAAGCTCAGCGGTTGCCCACGCAACGGCAGTAGCAGTGCGCAGCGTATCGAGCACCAGATTGGCGCGCTCGTAGTCGCCAGCGTGCGCATGGGCAATCGCCACTTCTGCCATCGCCCAGTCGTGGTTACCCGGATGACTGATCGCATAGGCGACCTCTTCGGCGCGACTGCGGCGTCCATGAGCGATGAGCCAGCGCACGACTTCGGTTTCGATCATGCCGCGTCGTTCGGTGTGCACAATGCGCGTTGTAATGCCAAGCGCCGTGTCGGGAGCGCCAATACCGATGGCAGCACGCGCCAGGGCAACAAGCGTTTCCTCGTGCTGGTCACGCCACTGCCGGGTTGGTCCTGGCGCTTCCAGGTCGAGCGCCTCCGACAGCATTCGCATTGCCGGTGCGCGCATGCGCAATGTATAACAGACTTCTCCGAGATGACGCAGCGCCAGTGCTTTGTCGCGTCCGTCCGGCAGTTGATCGATCATTGCGCGAATACGCTTCATGGTGACGTCGCGCGGTTGACTGCGGTCAATCGCAGCGGCAAAAACTTCCGCAGGGGCATGGGGCGGAAGGCTGCGCGACAGAAAAGTAAGTGCGCCAGCCAGCGCTGCTGCCTGCACCAGGTGCAACGCAGGTCCATCTTCCGCCGTCGCGCGCAGCATCCACAACGCATCATGCGCCGCATCGTTCAGATCACCAGTGCGTCGCTCCTGAGCGCGCACCCACGTTCGCCGAACAATGACATCAATCATGCTGCGCGTCGCAGCGCCTCCAAGCATGATGTGCCGCGCAAATTCACGGCTCAGCATCTGCTCATCCTGCCAGCCTGATCGCTCAGGTGCGCCGTTCGACCGCGTTTGAACCAGTTCGACAAACCGCGCGTGCGCTGCCGCAATTCCATCGGGCGACACATGCATAATAAATGCGCGCGTAGCACGATGGTAAAAGCGAACCCCCTCATCGGTGCGTTCGATCAGCGGACCCCAGCGTTGCAACAGGCGAATGATGGCGTCTTCAGCACATGCTGTGAGCGCAGCAATCAGTGATACCGGCAACGGGTGATGGGCCGCAGCGAGCATATGCGCCAGGGCACGCCCCTGTGCATCCAGCCCGTCCCACCAGCGCTGATGGAGAGCGGACAGTCCATGCGGAAGACGGCGAATATCCAGGACGCGGGTTGCCGCTAGTCCCGGCGCCAGTCGGACATACAGCGGCGACCCCTGGCTTCGGCTGGCAATCACCGTCGCCAAGCGGCGATGGACGCCGCGATGGACAGCCATCTCCGTCAGCCAGGTTTCACTGCTCTGAAGCGTCACGCGCGCGGTGATACGCTCGTCGATCACTGGTTGCTGTTCACCGGGAGTCGTCGCCATCACCACGACCACGCCAGGCGGAATGCAAACTGGCAGTGGTGGCGGTGTCGGTGTGCGGGTTGCGTCCGGTATGCGCCCAATGACCACAACAAGCGGATCGCCGGATTGACGCTTCGCGCCAGCCTCCTCCAGCAATCGTTCAATCGTCAGGGCATCACGCGCAGCGGCAGGTGGCACGAGCGGAACAGGAAGATCAGAGAGCGCAAGCACCTGGGCACAGAGCGCAGTCAGCCCTGCGCCAGCATCGTCTTCGGGCAGCCAGAATGCCCAGCGGCGCGTGGCAGCGAGCCAGCAGATCAGCGCTGTGGCACCGCCACCGGTTTCGCATTCGAGTGCAACGATACCGCCTTCGCTCTCACGCACCGCTGTGTCGATCTGCGCTACAGCGACTGGATGCGGCACGAACAGCGCACATCGCTCGGCGATGCGGTGCATCTGCGCTGTCAGCGAGCAATGCGCCTGATGCTGGAGATGCGGATGCTCTGCCACTGCCGCAACTGCTGGTGGCATAAAAGTCTGATGGGCAATCATCGCGTTTCCTAGATAACGGCAGCAATGACGTACACATTCACTGCGTCATGATACGCTTACTGAACAGGCGGCAGTGCGTAGGAAGCGAATTCTCGCCCGATTTCGACCTCGCCGATGAACCCGGCGGCGCGGGTTTCTGCGATAGCCCGATCGGCGCTCATCGTCCAGCGTGGGCTGTAGTGAACGAGAACCAGGCGAGCGACGCCAGCTGCGGCAGCAACTTCACCCGCCTGATACGGTGACGTATGTCCTGGAAAGGGTTCTGGCGTCGTTGCTTCGTGGATGAGCACCGACGCGCCGCGCGCCAGGTTACGCACCGCATCGCATGGCTCGGTGTCGGCAGAATAGACTAGTGCGCGCCCATCTTCGCTGTCGAAGCGCAACGCCAGACATGGACGCGTATGGACCGTTGGTGCAGTGCGGATCCGGTATGCCGCATCATCGAAGACAATCTCATCGCCTGCCTCGATTGGTGTCCAATCGACGTCTGGTTGATGCTCTCCAAGATCGAATGCTTCAATGATCCGCTGTGCCGCAGCCAGAGTGGGGGCGTTGCCGTAGATAACAAGACGCCGGTTGTACCCCGAAAGTTTCAACGAAAAGAGGAGACCAGGAAGACCGTTCACGTGATCGGCATGGGAATGCGTGAGAATGAGCGCCCGCAGATCGTGCGGATTGACCCCAGCGCGCAATAAGCGTTGATAAGTGCTGCCTCCGGTGTCGATCAGCACCGCGCCATCCGGCGCTTTCCACACCATATGCGTATAGTCACGGTCGGCGTCTGGCACAGCCGTTCCGACACCCAGCAAAATCATGTGCATAGGATCCACTCCATTGCGCTGCTCATGCCGCGGACTGGTTGTTGTGATCGATATTGTATCAGAGTCGTAACTGGTGTGATATGCGTGTGATAGTTGAAGAATGGTATACTGGAGAAAATGTTCGCTCAGGCTGGCAATCTCCAGGCATCCATCACACATCTCAAAAATGGAACGCAGCACAGGCAGGTCGTTGTAAACGGCTTCGGCATCTTCGTGCCGGTTTCGCTGCACGGCATATTCCGGAACCGGGCGCATCGCAGCGATACACACGGCAACATTCGTTCATCATCAGCGCGAGTATCGTATCGACCAACACGCATCCACCTGCATAAGGCGCCGCATAACCATGGACGACTCCCTGTACAAACAACTGCTCGATGAGATGTACGACGGGGTCTACTTTGTGGATCGTCAGCGGAGGATTATGTACTGGAATCGTGGCGCTGAGCGCATCTCCGGATACAGCGCCGACGAGGTGATTGGTCGTTTTTGCGGCGATAACCCGCTGCGCCACGTTGATACATGCGGACGGCGCCTGTGCACCGGTATGTGCCCGCTTGCCGCTGCTATGCATGATGGTCAATCCCGGCAGGCTGAGGCGATCCTGCACCACAAGCAGGGGCATCGCGTTCCGGTGCTCGTGCGCGTTACGCCGATCCGCGACGCGCAGGGCGCGATCATCGGTGCTGTTGAAGTGTTCAGTGATAACTCACATCAGAAAGCAGCGCAGGAAGAGATCGAGCGCCTGCGTGCGCTGGCGTTGCTCGACCCGCTAACCGGTATCGGTAACCGACGCTTCATCGAAAGCAATACGCATAGCCGGCTGGAAGAACTGCGTCGCTATGGATGGTCATTTGGGGTCATCCTGATCGATATTGATCACTTCAAGGCAGTGAACGACAGGTTTGGGCATCTGGTTGGCGATGATGTGCTGAAAATGGTGGCGCGCACCCTGGCACACAACGTTCGCGCATTCGATGCGGTGGGGCGGTGGGGCGGTGAGGAGTTCGTCGTTATTGCGCAAAACGTCAGTATCGCTCTACTGGAATCTCTTGCCGAGCGCCTGCGCGTTTTAATCGAACAGTCGTTACTGCCGGTCGCTGATACGGTAGTTCGTGTAACGGTTTCGCTGGGCGCAACGCTGGCACGGCGGACTGATACACCCGCCAGCATTCTTGGGCGAGCGGATCAGATGCTATACGTCAGCAAACAACGCGGGCGCAATCGGGTATCGGTCGAGGAAGACTCATCTGTTCTTGTTTGAGGGATACATGCCGCGTGTTGTCTATTTCGACTGTTTTTCCGGCATTAGCGGTGATATGGCGCTTGGCGCGCTGATCGACGTCGGGGCATCGCTTGATGCCCTGCGCGCGATGCTGCAACGGCTCGACGTTGGCGGATGGGAACTACATGCCTCTCGCGAGGTGCGTGGTCCGCTCGCTGGTACACGCGCCCGTATTGTTGCCCTAGAGGGTCATCATTGTCGCACTCTCACCGATATTCGCACCCTGATCTCCGGCGCATCCTTGCCGTCGGCAGTCGTTGAGCGGAGTATCCGCATCTTCACCCTTCTTGCCGAGGCAGAGGCACGTGTCCACGGTATGACTGTCGAACAGATCCATTTCCACGAAGTTGGCGCCCTCGATGCAATTGTCGATATTGTTGGCGTAGTTATAGGTCTCGATCTCCTCGGCGTTGAACAGGTCTTTGCGTCACCGATTCCGCTCGGCGCCGGATGGGTCCGCAGCGCGCATGGTCCCATTCCGGTTCCTGCACCGGCCACGCTGGCGCTGCTGGCATCCGCTGGAGCTCCGGTGACTGCCGATGAGACGCCGTTTGAACTGACGACGCCGACCGGTGCGGCAATCCTGGCAGCGCTGGCAACGTTCCGTCGCCCGCCCATGCGTCTGCATGCGGTTGGATACGGCTTCGGCGCACGCCGGATGGAACGCCCGAATGCCCTGCGCGTCTGGCTCGGCGACATGGATGATGAGATGGATGATGATCAGGGGTACCGGGATCAAACGCCAGCAGAACGCTCCGGTTCAGGTGGGTCGTCGCCGGTGCTGCTGGAGACGAACATCGATGACCAGCCAGCCGAGCAGATCGCATATGTCACAGAGCGGTTGCGCGAAGCGGGGGCGCTCGATGTCTGGTGTACGCCGATCATGATGAAAAAAGGACGCGCCGGTGTCCTGATCGCGGCGCTTGTACCGGCAGATCTGGAAGATCAGATGGTCACAATCCTGCTGCGCGAAACGACGACGCTGGGAGTGCGGCGGCGTGCTGTTGAGCGCTATGTGTGCGAACGCGACATCATCACTGTGACCACGCCGCTCGGTCCGGCGCGCATCAAACGGAAGCGCTGGCGTGGCGAACTGATCGGTGCGGCGCCGGAGTACGAGGATTGCGCCCGAATCGCGCGCGAACGCGGCGTACCGCTGACGACGGTGTATCAGACGGTGATGGGTCACCTGGAGGATGTGTCGTCTGTTAC
>JAGHYV010000093.1 GCA_017743475.1 Roseiflexus sp.
GATCGATATTGAGGTCGAACTGATCAGGCAGGAGGATCAGCCAGCGCTGGCTGATGCGGCAGCGGCGTCATAAGCAGGTTTAGATCGGCATCAACAACGACGCGCCAGCCGGGCGGCACGATCGTCGTGGCATCGAGTTGGGCGATGATTGCCGGACCAGCGATCCCATCGCCAGGGCGCAGGTCGTCACGTTCATACAGCGGCGCGGGTTCGAGCACTGCTGTATCGCCGGTCAGCGCCGCGTTCACCACTGCGCGCGGCGCCAGTGACGTTGCGCGGGGCGGTGGATCGTCAGGTGCGAAAGCAGGCGCGTCGCGTGGGCTGACTGCCCGCACCCGCAGCGTTACTGCTTCGATCTGTCGGTTACGCATCGCGTGCCCGTAGCGTCGCTCGTGCAGCGCATGGAACCGTTCCGCCAGGTCTGCCAGCGGCGCTGGCGATGCTTCCCATCCCTGATCCAGCGGGGTTGGAAGTTCATACGATTGCCCGACGTAACGCAGGTCGATCACACATTCGATGCGGCATCCCTGCGGGTCTTCGCCGTCGGCGGCCAGCGCCGCGCGCGCTTCGTCCGCCAGCGCGCCGATATGCGCCGCGAGCGTGGCAGGATCCAGTGCATCGAGCGTCATCAGCAGCGCCCGACTGATCTCGCGAGTGACATCGGCGGCGATCATGCCGAACGCCGAGAGCACACCCGGATAGCGCGGGATCAGCACAGTGCGGATCCCAAGCGCCGCTGCCAGGTGCGCCGCATGGAGCGGACCTGCTCCCCCGAAGGCGACCAGTGCGCAATCGCGCGGATCATCGCCGCGTTCGACCGAGATCGCCCGGATGGCACGTTCCATCAGCGCATTGGCGACGCGCACCACGCCAAGCGCAGCGCGCCGTTCGGCAGTGGCATCCTGTGCGCTGAACAGATCGCGCGCCAGCTTGGCGAACACCGCGCGCGCCCGATCCACGTCGAGCGCCATTCGCCCGCCCAAAAAATAGTCCGGCTGCAAGCGTCCCAGCAGCAGATTCGCATCGGTCACAGTCGGAAGCGTTCCGCGCCCGTAGCATGCCGGTCCTGGATCGGCGCCGGCGCTCTGCGGACCGACGCGCAGCGCGCCTCCGGCATCCACCCGCGCAATTGAGCCGCCCCCCGCGCCCACAGTATGAATATCGAGACCCGGCAACCGCACCGGTACCCCGCCGACGCGCGACTCAGAGGTGCGCGGCAGCGTTCCGTCCACCAGCGCCACATCGGTCGATGTGCCACCCATATCGAACGTGATGATCCGGGTGAACCCGGCGCGTCGCGCGACGGCGAATGCGCCAACGATCCCGCCCGCCGGACCGGAGAGGGTCGCGCGCGCCGCAAGTTCCCGCGCCGTGACCAGCCCCATACTCCCGCCGTCGGAAGCCATGATGCGTAACGAGCGCACACCGCGATCCGTCAATGCCGGACCGAGGCGATCCAGGTAGCGTCCGAGCGTCGGGCTGACATACGCATTGACGACGGTCGTGCTGGTGCGTTCATATTCGCGCGGCTCCGGCAACACGCGGTACGACGCTGAAATGAAGAGCGAGCGTCCGGCGGCGCGCGCCGCCTGTTCGAGCGCAGCGGCGACCCGCGCTTCGTGGGAAGGGTTAGCGTAACTGTGCAGCAGACAGATCGCAACCGACTCGACCGGTTGCGCTGCGATCCAGGCGACCATGCGTGCCAGTTCAGCGTCGTCGAGCGGGATGAGCACACTGCCATCGGCAAGCAACCGTTCGACCAGTTCAAAGCGCCATGCTTCAGGAACCAGCGGCTCTGGTCGGGTCACATTCAGATCGTAGAGCGCTGGTCGGTCCCCGCGCCCGATTGCCAGCACATCACCAAACCCGGCAGTTGTGATCAGTGCAGTGGGAGCACCGCGCCGTTCGAGCAACGCATTCGTCGCCACCGTCGTTCCGTGTACAACTACAACCGGCGCGCCGAGAAGATCGATTCCCTGCAACAGCGCACGCGCCGGATCGTCAGGGGTCGAAAGGGTTTTATAAATGCGCACACGACCATCGCGCAACAGCACGAAGTCGGTAAAGGTGCCGCCAATATCAATGCCGATCACGTCCATCACGGCGCCAGAGCAGTAATTGCACGATTGGTTTCCAGCAGGCGCGCGCGGGCATTGCCTGCCAGATCCCAGTACCAGAGCGCCGACGGCGCATCCGGATCGACGCGGAGCGGCCCCCCTGGTCCTTCCGGCAGGCGGTCAAACGTCACATACGCCAGTGCATTCTGGCGCACTGCGAACACTCCCAGGTCGCCGGGCGCAATCCCGGCAGCAATCACCCGATCCGCGCCATCGAGGGTACGCACGTGCAGGGTATACTCAAACACTGCCCCGCTTGCACATGCCGTTGAGAGGTAGTAGAGCGCACCATCGGCGCTCCAGGCAACCGGGCGGTTCCAGAAGCCAGCAGCAATCGGACTGAGACGTTCGATTTCCGCACCGGTCGGGCTCAGGATCAGCAGATCCGCCCCTGGGCGGTCGATCCGCAGCGCTTCGACGGCGATAGCGCTGCCGCTGGGAGCTGCCAGCATACGACCAAAGCCGCGATAGCGCGCACTCCGCTGCCCGCCCGTTCCCGACACCAGCAGCCCCATGCCAATATCGAGTTCCGTGCCATCCGGTTCGCGTAGGAACAGTGTCTGTCGTCCATCTTCAGCCGTAGCGGTATAGACAATGCGCGCATTATCGAGCCACTGCGGCGCATAGCGGCTCCACTCATCGCCAGAGGGCGTCAACGCCACTGCCGGTGCACCGGGGAAGACCTGTACCGAAAAAATGCGCAGTTGCAGCGGTGAAACCCCCGACTCATCAACGGCGTAGGCAATCGTCGTACCATCCGGCGATATCGCCGGGTCGGCGCACGAGCGCCCGCGCGGCGGCGGAGTCAACTGACGTACTGTACCGCTGTCCAGTTCCAGCACCCACAGGGTCGATGCCGCCGTTACATCCGCCGCAATTGCGCCCGGCACAGTTGCGCAGAAAGCGATCAATCGCCGGTCGGCGCGCGCGGTCAGCGCTGTCACATCACCGAACTGCCCAGCACGAATGCTTTCAGTGAGATTTTCCGGTGCACCATTGCTGACACGCCAGATATCGCCATCTGCCAGGTAGAAGATCGGCGTTGTTGGGATGGGCGTTGCGCCTGTCGGTATGCGGAGCAGATCGCTCGCCTGGCTGATCGGTCCACTTTTTGCTACATCGATGACCAGGCGTAACGGGTTATCTTCCAGGCGCAGACGGAACGGCAGTGGTTGATCCACGCCGATGACCAGTGTGGCGCCAGTTGCCTTGCCAGGAGGAACGCGGAATGCCGCCGCTCGCATCACCTGCGTGCCGCTCAGCGGAACGGTCGGCGCAGCGAGCGACGCACGAAACGCCTCATCGCGCAACCATCCGTCGAACTGCACTTCGATCAGGTAGGCGCCCGCCACCTCGACCTCACCAACCGTCTGGGGCACGGCAGGCGCAGGGCGGCAACGGGCGAACGCATGCGGTTGCGCCGAGTCGACAGGAACGTCGACTGCAACCTCGAGGCGTTCAAAGAACAGATCGACCGTCGTCGTGATTGCTGTCACCCGCATACTGAACCTGCCGCCAGTTGGATCGCCAGCCGATTGGTTGCACAGACTGAACTGCGCCAGCGCCGGGTTGGGCGTGGGTGTCGGCGGCAGCGGCGTTGGCGACGGCACAGGGGTTGCGGTAGGAGGAACTGGCGTTGCTGTCGGACCGGGAGTCGCGGTAGGGGTCGGCGACGGCGGCACAGGGGTATTGGTTGGCGGGAGCGGCGTGGCCGTCGGCGTCGAAGCTTCAACCGTTTGGAGATCGCGGATGCGCTCCTGTTCGGCAATCGAGAGGGGTCCGCAGGCAGAGAGCGCCAGTGTCAGACAGGAGACAAGCCAGAGGACGGTGCAGATTCGAGTCATGCCGTCTCACCAGACTTCAGGGCGACGACAGGTCGCGCAGCGTGATCCATTATGGTTTGCCACATCGGCAGAACCGCCACATCATCGTACAGGATAGCACGTCTGACGAAAAGCGCAACTATGTCACCGTGTCGTCAGGCAGCGGAACTTTGATCCAGCCGCGGCGCATTGCATAGACGACCGCCTGCGTCCGGTCGTTGACCGCCAGTTTGCGCAGGATTGACGAAATATGGTTCTTGACCGTCTGGTTCGAGATGTCGAGTAATTGAGCAATCGACTTATTAGTGTGCCCGGCGGCAACCAGTTCGAGGACCTGCAACTCACGCGGGGAGAGGGGCGAATAAACATTCTGCGTCTCCTCATCGACTGCCATCTGGCGGAATGCATTCAGCACCTGCGCTGCCACATCTGGCGAGGAGAGCACCAGGTCGTTGATCGGATAATACCCGCGCCGCACCTGATGCAGGGTCTGCATCAACTTCTCCGGCGCGATATTCCGCGGCACATAGGCAGCAATGCCAGCACGAATCGCCTTGACCACCTCCTGCCCATCCATCGTCGAACTGAGCAGAACGATGCGAATGTGCGGATGGGCGCGTTTGATGGCTCGGGCGACTTCCAGCCCGTTGACACCCGGCAAATCGACTTCCATGACAACCATATCGGGGTCGAGCAGATCAACAAGCTGGATTGCCTGCTGACCGTTGCCCGCTTCGCCAATAACGTGAAATTCGCCTGTTTCCGTCAAATGGTGGCGCAATCCCTCGCGAAACAGCGCATGCGCATTGACCAGCACTATTGAGGTTGGATTCACCCCGTCCTCCTGTTTTGATCGACCCCACGCCACCGTGCTGGACATATGATTATTCTCCAACACTCCAGGACCCCGCTCGACGAGCGGGGTTATCGGAGTGAGACGACAGGTAGAGCGCAAATAGTACGGCTACCTGGTATTATACTGTAGGCAATTTCTTTCCACAAGATACAAACCAGCACGGGTGCTGCACCGTAAACATAAGCGAAGATAGTACATACAGAGCAGTGGAGTATTCATGCCAGTCGATGAAGCCCGCTTTCGTCAATTAATGGGTCATTTCGCCAGTGGCGTCACCGTGGTGACGACTGAGCACGAGGGGCAGTTATTCGGTCTGACGGTCAGTTCCTTCTGCTCATTGTCGCTTCGCCCGCCGCTGGTGCTAATCTGTATCGATAAGCAGGTTCGCGCCCATGACGCAATTGCTGCCTCCGGGCGTTATGCTGTCAATATTCTCGAGAAGCATCAGGAGTATCTCTCGCGCCGCTTCGCCACGCCGGAGATCGACAAATTTATGGGGATCGCCTGGCGTTTCGGGCAGTTGGGGTTGCCGATTCTGGAAGGTACGCTGGCGGCGTTCGAGTGCAGGTTGACCGATACGTTGCCGGGCGGAGACCATTCTATCTTTGTCGGCGAAGTACAGAACGCGGAGATCCGTGAAGGTTCGCCGCTGATCTACTATCGTCGCGGCTATCACGAGTTGAAGTGACCGATCGCATCCGAACTCGGGTTCTGACCATCGATCCCGTCGCACCCGACCCGCAGATCATTGCTGAAGCGGCAGCAGTGATCCGCGCTGGCGGTTTGGTGGCGTTTCCCACCGAAACGGTCTACGGTTTGGGCGCCAGCGCCCTCGATGAGCAGGCAGTTGCGCGGATTTTCCACGCCAAGGAACGTCCGGCGACTGACCCGATCATTGCGCACATTGCCGATCTGTGCCAGATCGACGTACTTGCGCGCGACGTTCCACCGGCGGCGCACGCACTGGCGCGTCGCTTCTGGCCCGGTCCACTCACCCTGGTAGTACTGCGCCGTCCGGTCGTCCCTGCCAATCTGTCTGCCGGGCGGGCGACTGTCGCGGTGCGGATGCCAGCGCATCCGGTTGCGCTGGCGTTGATCACTGCGTCTGGCGTGCCGATCGCTGCGCCAAGCGCCAACCGCTTCAGCCGTCCAAGCCCTACAACAGCAGCGCATGTGATCGATGACCTGGACGGACGTATCGACCTGGTGCTCGATGGTGGTTCTACCCATATCGGTGTTGAGTCGAGCGTCGTCGATCTGACGGTCAATCCACCGATGCTGCTGCGCCCCGGCGGTGTGACGATCACGGCGTTGCGCCAGGTACTGCCCGAATTGACCTTTGCGCCGCGCTATGTCGCTACTGACGGAGAGGCGCTGCCGGCGCCCGGCATGCTGCTGCGCCACTACGCCCCCAACGCACCGCTGACGGTGGTTGCAGGCGACCATGCCGCAGCGCTGGCGCGCATTCGCACCGAGGCGCAGGCGGCGATCAACGCCGGATTGCACGTCGGTGTGCTGGCGTTCGACGAAGATGCACCTGCCCTGACGGATCTGCCAGTGCGGATCGTTCAGCTAGGACCGGCTGCTAACCCGGAGGTGGTGGCGCAACGTCTGTTCGCAGCGCTGCGCGCCATTGAGCAGACTGGCGTCGATCTGATCCTGGTGCGTGATCCCGGTCAGGAGGGGTTGAGCCTCGCCATCCGTGACCGACTGGTGCGCGCTGCCGAAGGACGGATCATCGTCGCCGGGCAGTGACAGCGCGTCCGTGGTATACTTGCCCATAGGAAGCAACCTGGCAGACACGACAACAATGGACTTCCTGAGACGACTGTTCGGTAGCGATGAGCGTCAACGTGATGACGCAATCCACCTGTACGTTGCGTGCGGGCGCTGTCGGGCTGTGGTTCATGTGCGCGTCGATCCACGCAACGACCTGATGCCGGAATATGGCGAAGGTGATGACCTGATCGGTTACCGGTTGATCAAAGAAATCATGGACTCGCACTGCTTCCGTCTGATGCGCGCCGAGATCGAGTACGACGCGCGTCGGCGCGAGATCCGCCGCACCATCGAAGGTGGCGCGTTCATTACACGCGATGAGTACGAGCAACGGCGATCAGTGCAACCCTCGTCGCGCGACTGAAAGGATTGTGGTTCAAATCTATGACTGCCGATACCACTCCTTCTCCCTGCTGCCCGCAGTGCGGGCAGAACGACATGGTTCGTCTGGTTAGTGCAATTGTGCGCTCAGATCCAGAATCGCCACTGGCGCAGAAACTTGCCGCACCGCGCTCACCGCGTCCTGTTCCAGAAATCGGCTGCGCCACGCTCTTCTTTGGCACAATGGTCAGCATCAGCGCCGCTATCTTCGCAGTAGGGCTTACTGAACTGACAACGACAGCGCCACGCACCAGCCTGCTGTTCGGCGTGCGCGACACATCGGTCTTCACCGGGATCATCACCTTTCTCTTCGTCTTTGTTGGGGTGCATGGCATGTTCGTCTGGCGACAGGCACGCCTGAATCGAATCTTCCGTCGAGCGTTTGTCGCCTGGCACCGTGCCAGTGAGCGCTGGCAGCAACTCTTCTACTGCGCCCGCTGCGATGGCGTGTTTCTCCCAGGGCAAACGACGCTGACGCCGGTCGATCAGATGCGGATGCTGATCTATGCGCGTCGCCAACCGTCACAGGCGACGGTCGCCCCGCCGTCGAGGGCGGAGGGAGGGTAAACAGGAGTATATCAACTATAACGCAGGCGCTGACTGCGCGACTGCCAGCTGCGTTGCGACTCGACGACTGCTGATCAGGATCGCCGAAAAGATCGCGCTGCGCCTGCGCGTGCATAAGGAGCGCAAAGCAACATATGGAGACTGTCGATATTCTGCTTGTTCATGGTGCAGTGGTAACTATGGACTCCGCGTGGCGCATCTTTCTCGACGGGGCGGTCGCCGTGCGCGGCAACGAGATTGTCGCCGTCGGTCCTTCCGCTGACCTCACGGCGCGGTTCAGCGCACGCGAGACCGTCGATTGCCGGGGATGCGCAATCATCCCCGGTCTGATCAATGCCCACGCGCATGTGCCGATGAGCTTGCTGCGCGGTCTGGTCGCCGATCAACAACTCGATGTCTGGCTCTTCGGGTATATGTTCCCGGTTGAGAGTCGCTTCGTCGATCCGGAGTTTGTCTTCACCGGCACGCAACTTTCGTGCGCTGAGATGATCCGTGGCGGGACGACGACCTTCGTTGATATGTACTACTTTGAAGAAGAGGTCGCCCGCGCTGCCGATCTGGCCGGTATGCGCGCGATCTGCGGGCAGACGGTGATGCGCCTGCCCACTCCCGATGCGGCGTCGTTCGATGAGGGGTTGGAGCGCGCACGTATGTTCATCGAACAGTGGTACGGGCATGAGCGAATTATTCCAACCATTGCGCCCCATGCCCCCTATACCTGCACCGATACGATCTACCGTGAAGCGGCTGCACTCTGCCGTCGCTACGGCGTGCCGCTGATCACCCATCTTTCGGAAACCGAACGCGAGGTCGAGGAGAGTCGTCAGGAGCGCGAGGTGACCCCTATTCGCTACGCCAGACGCGTTGGTGCGTTCGACGGCAAGTGCATCGCGGCGCACTGCGTCCACGCAACCGAAGACGATATCCGGTTGATGCGGGAGGGAAACGTTGGGGTCGTCCCCTGCCCATCATCGAACTTGAAACTTGCCAGCGGCATCGCTCCCATCCAACGCTTCATCGAGGCCGGTCTGCGCGTGGGTCTGGGTACCGACGGACCGGCTTCGAATGATGACCAGGATATGTTTACCGAGGTTCATCTGGCTGCCTTGCTGCCAAAAGGGATAAGCGGCAATCCGGCGGCAGTGCCGGCACGCGATGCGCTGGCGCTGGCAACATCGTCTGGCGCGCGGGCGATCCATCTCGACCACCTGATCGGGTCGCTCGAAGTGGGGAAACGTGCCGACATTGTGGTTGTCGCGCTGGGGCGGCTCCATTCCGCGCCGCGCTATCACTACGCGCCCGACGCGCTCTACTCACATTTGGTCTACGGCGCGCGCTCATCGGATGTGCGCGACGTGCTGGTGGATGGGCGCTTCCTTCTGCGCAACCAGACGCTGCTAACGATCAATGAGGAAGAGGTGTTGCGCCGTGCGCAGACCATCGCCGACCGGATCGATATGTTCCTGGCTGCGCGGGAAGATAACCTGCTCGATAAAATCCTGGCAATTGGCGGCGTGCAGCAATCCGAGATTTTCGAGGTGCAGGCAAAGGCGCTAATCGATCCGCAAACTGCTGAACGTGTTGTTCAGTCGCTCCACGAACCCGGTATTACGATGACCAAGGCGAGTGAACGTACTCAGTACGATACTTACTTCCTGTGGGACAACGAAGAGCGCGGGCGCATCCGCATTCGTGAAGATCACCGCACCGATCCGGGCGCGCGCGTCGAGCCGAAGTACACTATCACCCTGATGGCACCTGCCCTGCGTGGCGAATATCAGTCGGCGATCCTGTTCAGTCGTGCCCGCTATACCGCCCGTGCCGACCGTACCCTGCGCTTCTACCGCGAGTATTTCCAGCCAGATCGGATCGTCGAGATCGAAAAGCGCCGCCGCCGCTGGCGTATTCAGTACCGCGACGCCGATTTTGCAATCAACATCGATACCCTGATCGGGCATGCGCGTCCCGGACCGTACCTGGAAATCAAGAGCCGCACCTGGAGTCGGAAGGACGCCGAACACAAGGTGGAACTGATTGGCGAACTGCTGCGACGCTTCGGCGTTCCCGAAGATGCGCTGATCAGGCAGGAGTACGTCGAACTCGAACTGGCGAGCATTGAACGGTGAGGCAGTATGCCGTACAAGGGTCTCTATCTGATTGGTCTGACCGGCAACATCGCCTGCGGCAAGAGCACTGTGCTGGCAATGATCCAGGAGCACGGCGCGGCAGTCATCGACGCCGATCAGGTGACCCGGCAGGTGCAGCAACCGGGTGAACCGGTCTACCAAGCAATTATCGAAGCCTTCGGCGAGACAATCCTGGTTGCGCCGGGTGGACCAATCGACCGGCAGCGGTTGGGGGCAATTGTTTTCTCAGACCCGCAGGCGTTGCGACGGTTAGAGCAGATCGTCCATCCTGCGGTTCACGCGCGCATCCTGGAGTGGCTGGATGAGGTCGCAGCGCACGCGCGGGTCGCCGTGATCGATGCTGTCAAACTCCTGGAGGCTGGCTGGAAGCAGGTCTGCGATGCAATCTGGGTGGTGACCTGCACCCCGGAGCAGCAACTGCGCCGCCTGATCGAAACGCGCGGCATGAGCGAAGCCGAAGCGCGGATGCGCATCGCCGCCCAACCGTCCCAGGAAAGCCGGGCAGCGCAGGCGGATGTCGTGATCGACAACAGCGGCTCGCTCGACGCAACCCGCGCGCAGGTCAACGCAGCGTGGGAGCGTATTCCTGTTGACCGACGAACAGGGCGGGATAGCCTATAACATAGCAGTTCTCGGATATGTTGACTCTTGCCTGGATTTCTGGAGCCTCCGGCAGGCTGAAGCCCTGGCTGAGGTCGGGCAAGCCTGACGGGCTGGATCAACCCAGGTTCCCCGGCATAGCCCAGGGATAACTGAAACGCCAGCCCTGCAGGGCCTTCCACGCGCTCAGGAAGGGCTTCAGCCCACACAAGCGGATTCACGTCCGACGACGAACAATGTCGGATGGCTTCTCTTACCGACCGACATGCATATCGGTCGCCGCGCGGGGAGCGCGATAGTGACTGCGGTCGTCCGAGAAGTGTTCAGCCCTGTCCGGGCGGTCGAGACGTCTGCGCACGCAGGGACGCGCACTGCTCCAGCACACTAGAAACACTCCGGAACGACTGTGTGGTACCCTGGCAGGAATACACCCTATTCGGTAGATTCGATATGACTGTTCGCGCCATGACGCTGCGCAACTCGCTGCCACAGCGCAGCAATCAGAAAATCAAGCGCTTCGACGCGCAGCGCCAGACATATCCCGGCATATGTCAGCGACGCAACCCCACCGGCAACCATCAAGGCAACCAGCGGTCCGGCAAACGCTAGAGCGATACTCAGCAGCCAGGCGATCCCGAAGAGCGCCAGGCTGGCGATCAGGCACTTCCAGAGGGTCTCGCCGATGCGAAGCCCACCAAGATCGACCAATCGCCGCGAGAGGAGATACAGGATCAGCGCATGACCGATCCACTGCGCAGCATTCGCCAGGATGAGCGCCGCCACCCCCAACGGCGTCAGAAACAGAAGCGGCAGCGCCGTCGCCAGATAGATCAGGATCGCCGCTCCCTGCACCAGATTTGGCGTCAGTGTGCGTTGTCGGGCATAGAATGCGAACAGGATCATCTGATCAAGCGCGGCTGCGGGTAATCCGGGCAGATAGAGCAGCAGTGCGCGCGCCGTCGCCTGCGTATCCTCGCTGCCAAACGCGCCACGCTGATAGAGCAGCGCGACGACCGACTCTGCCAGCGCTGCCAGACCAGCGGTCGCTGGCAGGATGAGCAGCAGAACCACCTTGATTCCCATTGCAAGCGTGCCACGGAACGCCTCTTCATCGCTGGCGCTCGCCTGGCGCGAGAGGGTTGGCAGAACGGCGAACGACACGGCTGCCGCCACCAGACCGAGCGGGAACTGGATCAGCGCCGTGGCGTAGCGCATGGTCGGAATGGCGTCCGGCGTCAGCCGCGACGCCAGGTGACGGTCGATGACAATCCCGACGACCGAAAAGCCGATCCCCAGCGCAACCGGCGCGTAGAGCGCAAGAATGCGGCGCACGCCGGGATGCGTCAGATCAAAAGTCAGAAACGGAATATGCGTCGCATCGCGCAGCCCCGGAAGTTGCAGCACAACCTGGAACAGCGCGCCGATCAGTACTCCGGCAACCAGGCTGAGTGAGCCGAGCCATGGTTGAAGCAGCAGCGCACCCAGGATAATTCCCAGATTGAACGCGCTGGTGGTGAACGCTGGCAGCAAGAATCGCTGACGGGCATAGAGCAGAGCAGTGATCAAACCTGAGAGACCCATAAAGAAGACTGCCGGTAGCAGCAATCGGGTCATCACAATGGTCTGATCGCGAAGGTCGGGTTCAAAACCGCCCGCCAGCAGCGTTACGACTATCGGCGTCTGCCAGATGAGAATGCCCACTACCAGCGCAATTGCCCCCATTGCCAGATTGATGACTGTTGCGACAACGCGCCAGAAGGCAGCTTCGTCCTCTTCAGCGTAGGCGCTGAACACCGGTACCAGAGCTGCGCTGATAGCGCCATTCACCAGCAGGTCATAAACAATGGTGGGAACGGTTGAGGCGGCGGTGAAAGCGGCAACATCGGCGCCGCGCCCGAAGAGGCCCGCAATGACCGCTTCGCGCACCATGCCGATGAGCCGGCTGGCAATGTTGCCAGCCGCGATCAAAAGCGCCGCTACCGCAACACGGCGGACAATAGCGCCGGGCATGTCGCCTTTCCTACGGCGCTGGCGCGCCGCCGGCAATCATGCGGTCCACCATTTCACGAACCGCTTCGGTATCGGCGGTGAAAGTATCGGGGTCGCCCAGCGTAATAATCATCTTCGAGTCAATTGCATACCGCTGGATATTATCCAGGTCGAGCCGGGGCGCGACGCGCGCCAGACGGAGCATCTCGCTGCGTGGTATATCGGTGCGCACATGGTCACGCAACGCACCGGTGTAATCGTCGATCTGATTGATCTGCGACAACAGCCCTCGTTCGCGCACCCGAGCAACCAGCGCAAGCAGCACCTGCTGCTGACGCTGATTCCGCCCAAAATCGCTGTCGGCGTGACGGGTGCGGGCGTAGATCAACGCGCGTTCCCCGTCCATCCATTGTGGTCCTGGATCGAAGTGCACCTGCATAGTGCGCACATCGCCGGGAAACGCATCGACTGGATAACGGGGGTCATCGATCGCTTTCGGGACATCGATGGAGATGCCGCCAACCAGATCGATCACCTTACGAAAACCATCGAAGTTGATCAACGCAAAGTAGTGAATCGGTACGCCGACCAGATCCGAGACGGTTTGTTTGAGTAGTGCAGCGCCATACCCCTCGCCGAGGCGCGTTTCACCGATCAGGTAGACCGAGTTGATCTTTCGCCGTCCGAACCCTGGCGTCTCAACCATCAGATCACGAGGGAAAGAGAGCATGCTAACACGACCTGATCGTGGATTGATGTGGATCAGGATGATCGCATCGGTGCGACTGATCTCCTCGTCGATCCGCGCATCGGTGCCAAGCAGCAGGATATTGACCGGATCATCATTTTCTGGCACGCTCGTCGGCGCGACGGTCGGCGTCACAGCAACCGGAACATCAACTGTTACGGGGGCGCTGCCCACAGGTTCGGGTGTTGGTGCAAGCACGACGGGTGTGACAATCATCGCGTCCACATCATCGAGCGCCTGTTTCCACTCAAACCCGAGGCGGGCAATGGCGACGAGAGCAGTGATCGTCGTCACGCCGATCAACCCGAGAACGAAACGGCGACGCACAGCGTGGTGTCGTATCAAGCGCAAAACTCCGCTACGCTTTCAGGCATTCGCTCTGCTACTATACCACATATTGAGCAGAGCGATTTCAGAAGAGGATCTTCGCCAGCCGCAGCACGCCCTGCTTCCAGGGGACGCGGTGCGATACGCCGGAAACGCCCTCAAACTCGTTCAGGTGCTCAATATACCAGCGGTAGTTACGAACGAGCGCTTCCTTATTTGAGTACTTTGGCGTGAAACCCAGGACTCGTTCAGCTTTCTCGATTGACACAAACGAGTCGGTGGCGGCGGTTTCGTACACCCACTTGTAGAGCGGCGAGAGGCGCAGCGCCTCCAGAATGCGCAACGCCCAGATCACCGGCGCTGCCGGGAGGGGGATGATCTTCTTCCCGAATCCGGCGGCATCGAGCACCGCCTGATAATCCTCGCGCATTGTGGTAAACTCTTTTGCGCCGATGTTGAACGTGTCATTCACCCGGTCGCGATCAAGCGTTGCACAGAGATAGATTGCCTCGCACAGGTCTTCAACATCGAGCAACTGATAGCGATTGTTGCCGCTCCCGATCATCGGGAAGTTTTTCCCATCCTTCGCCCAGTCGTAGAGGAGCGCAAATACTCCCAGGCGCTCTGGACCGACAAACGATTTGGGGCGGATGATCGGCACGCACATCCCCTTTGCGCGGTACTCCAGGCAGATCTGCTCGGCTTTCACCTTCGCCTCGCCATAAGGACCGACGCCGTGGAGCGGGTCGTCCTCGTACAGCGGATGGTGATCGGGAATGCCATAAACGGCGGTTGAAGAGATGTGGATCACCCGCTCGACGCCATGCTCGAACGCTGATTGCAGCACATTGCGCGTGCCGTCGAGATCGGTGGAAAAAATGTCTTCCTTCCTGTACAATGGCAGCGCTGCTGCCGCATGAACGACGATCTGCACGCCCTCCATTGCCCGATCAACACTCGAGCGATCACGGATGTCGCCTTTGATGGCTTTGATCCGATCCCGCTCGGGATAGTTGAAATCGGCAATATCGAGCGAAACTACGTGATGTCCGCGCGCCAGCAGGTAGCGCGTCAGATTAATGCCAAGAAAACCGGCGCCGCCGGTGATCAGGTACGTAGACGCTGTCATGGATGGAATCCTTGCTGCGCCAGGCGATCTTGCAGACGGGCAATGGTTTCGCGCACGGCTGCCAGGCCGTCGCGTTCGCGTTGCACCACTGCCGCCGGCGCCTTTTCAACGAAACCAGGGGTAGCCAGTCGTGCCTCGCGTCGCGCCGCCTCAGCCAGAGCGGCCTCCAGGTCCTTGAGCAGGCGTGCACGCTCAGCTTCCAGATCGATCATGCCAGCGAGCGGCAGATATGCCTCAATGGAACCAATGACAAGGGTTGCAGCATTCATAGGGCGTTGATCAATCGCCGCAACAATTGTCAACTGGTCATTGGCGACCCGCGCCAGGCGCGCGATCACGGCGCGCTGCGCTTCGATCAGCGGCGTCTGCGCGCCCGCCACGATGGTGGCGGCAATCAACCGCGCCGGCTCGACTTTATGCTCGGTCCGAATGTTGCGGATGCCGGTGATCAGCGCCTGAATGAGCGCCCATTCCCGCTCGATGCCCTCGTCGATCCAGGCTGCATCCGGTTGCGGATACGGCGCGATCATGATCGACGCCGGGGTTGCATCAGTCCGATAATTGCGCACCAGATACTGCCAGGTCTCCTCGGTCACGAATGGCATGAAGGGGTGGAGCAGGCGCAGGGCGCCTTCCAGCGTCGTGTAGAGCACGGCGCGCGTTGATTCCTGGAGGGCGTCCTGTTCAAACTGCACTTTGGCGACTTCGACATACCAGTCGGCAAATTCGCTCCAGAGGAATTCCTGGATGCTCCGCCCGGCTTCGCCAAAATTGTACGACCGCATCAGGCGATCAACATCGGTCACCAGGCGATGGTAGCGCGACAGAATCCAGCGGTCAGCCAGCGTCGCCGGTTGGGGATTGCCGGGAGGTGTGCGTGCATCCAGTTTCGACAGCACAAACCGGGCGATATTCCACGTCTTGTTGGCGAAATTGCGCGCCGCCTCAATGCGCTCCGGGTTGAGGTTCAGGTCCTGACCGGGTGAACTGCTGGTTGCCAGCATGAACCGCAACGCATCGGCGCCATGCTGCTCGATCACATCGAGCGGGTTCACCACATTCCCGTAGGTCTTCGACATCTTGCGACCATCTTTGTCGCGCACCAACCCGTGGAGATACACGGTGTGGAAGGGAGTTTTGCCGGTCAGGTAGCACCCCATCATCATCATGCGCGCCACCCAGAAGAACAGGATGTCGTACCCGGTTTCCATCACGCTCGTCGGGTAGAAGCGGCGCATATCGGGCGTATCGTCGGGCCAGCCAAGCGTTGAGAAGGGCCAGAGGGCGCTGGAGAACCAGGTATCGAGCACATCGGGGTCTTGCACAAGCCCCTCACCCTGCGGATCGGGGTCGTCGGGACCAGGGACGATCATCTGACCGTCGGGCGTGTACCAGACCGGAATGCGGTGGCCCCACCAGAGTTGCCGGCTGATGCACCAGTCCTGGATGTTTTCCAGCCAGTGGAAGAAGACCTTCTCGAAGCGTTCCGGCACGATGCGCGTCCGTCCTTCGCGCACCGCTGCAAGCGCCAGGTCGGCCAGCGGTTTGGCGCGCACGAACCACTGTTCGCTGAGGATCGGTTCGACGACTTCACCGCCGCGCTGACTGACACCCACCGACATCCGGTGCGGACGCGCCTCGACCAGCAACCCTTCGCGTGTCAGGTCGTCGAGCAGGCGACGCCGCGCCTCGAAGCGGTCGAGACCGGCGTAGGGACCGGCTTCGGCATTGAGGGTCGCATCGGGGTTCATGATGTTGATCATCGGCAGATTGTGCCGCTGACCCACCAGGTAGTCATTCGGGTCGTGCGCCGGCGTAATTTTCACCGCGCCGGTGCCGAACTGCGGATCGGCGTACTCATCGGCGATAATCGGGATCAGGCGCCCTATCGCCGGAAGCACGACCGTTCGCCCGATCAGGTGGCGATAGCGCGGATCATCGGGGTTCACCGCCACGGCGGTATCGCCCATGATCGTTTCGGGGCGGGTCGTGGCGACGGTGATAAACTCACGCGCGCCAGACGCCCAGCGACCGCTGCCCCACGCACCGGGATGCCAGCCATCATCGGCGAGCGGATAACGGACGTGATACATCTGCACGTCGCGTTCCTCGTACTCGACCTCCAGATCGCTCACGGCGGTTTGCAGGTTCGGCGACCAGTTGACCATCCGGTACCCCCGGTAGATCAGGCCATCGTCGTACAGCCGCTTGAACGCAGCGCGCACAGCACGCGAGAGCATCGGGTCGAGCGTGAACCGTTCACGGGTCCAGTCGCACGATGCGCCCAGGCGCCGCAGTTGGCGGGTAATCTCGCCGCCATACTTCTCTTTCCACTCCCAGGTACGGCGCAGGAACGCCTCACGACCGATCTGCTGGCGCGTGACGCCTTCACTCTGCAACAAACGCTCGACCTGCAACTGCGTCGCAATACCGGCGTGGTCAGTTCCGGGCAACCAGAGGGTCGGATCGCCGAGCATTCGATGCCAGCGCGTCAACACATCCTCGATGGCCACGAACATCGCGTGCCCCATGTGCAGTTCACCGGTGACATTGGGCGGCGGCATCGAGATCACGAACGGCGGGCGGTCGAACGTCTCAGGCGGCGTAAAGAAACCGCTACGCTCCCACCAAGCGTAGAGGCGCTGTTCCACGCGCTGCGCCTCATAGGCTTTCGCCATCTCAGGCAGTTGCTGCGTATCGGGCGTATCCATGGCATTTCGCTTACCGGATCATCACTCGCAAAAACGCGCGCAGCGCGCAGAGCGCGCCACTGCGACAGTGCATGTATTATAGCGGATTCTGAGTTCAGCACAAGGCAGGCGGATGCCGCGCCGTTCTACTGCCGCTAACCGGCGCGCACGACTCGCTCTACCCAATTGAACGCCTCCAGCAGATCGCTGCCCAGCGTCGGATACGTGCGCAGCAACGAGCTATCAACCACAAACAGTGTCGTCAACTCATTAACAGTTTGCGCCTGCGCCCATGCGCTGACCAGCAGCGCCATGGCGTCATCAATCTGACCGACGTTAATCAGCGCGCCTGCCAGCGCACGCAGCACCCCGGCGCGCTCTCTGGGGTCGGCTATCGCCGCCGCGACCGCCCGCGCCCCAGCAAAGGTGCGCTGCGCCTCCTCCCACTGCCCCGCCGCCGCCAGCGCGCCTGCCATAGCCACCAGCGCCCTGGCGCGCCGGAGGGGGTCGGCTATCGCCGCCGCGACCGCCCGCGCCTCCTCCCACTGCCCCGCGTACGCCAGCGCCTGCGCCAGCTCGCCCAGGGCCCAGGCGCGCTCGCGGGGGTCGGCAATCGCATCGGCAGTCTGCCGGGCGTCCTCCCACTGCCCCGCGTACG
>JAGHYV010000094.1 GCA_017743475.1 Roseiflexus sp.
CGGATGGGGGTGCGATCCCGCCGCCACCGCCGCTGCCAGAAGGCCTCACGACCCAGCGTGACCACGCTCTGGCGGCCACTCCGTGATTGGCGTCGGTGGCAGCGGGCAGGGCAGCGGCGTTCGGCGTCCGCCGCCTGCACGCCCGCCGCGAGCGTGATCAGCGTCGCAAGTCCCAGCCCCGCCACCGGATGCTCCTGATGCGCTAGATCGCGCACCTGGCTGGCTTCCCGGCGCCGCCCGCTCGACTTCCAGGCGCGGAACAAGGCCGCGATCGCGGCGCGCGGGCGATAGATCGCGATCAGATCCCAGCTGCGTGGCAGGCGACTGACCAACAACAATGCACTGGTGCGCGCCCGTCCCCGCAACGCCACGATGCGCGCCGCCCGCCGCCCTGCATCTTTGAAGACCTGGCCACCCCTTTCCAGCGCGCGCCGCGCTGGGCGACCCGCTGCGCACGCTGCGGCACCCGACCCTGGGCGTCTTGCCAGCGGGTCGGGCCGTGCACCCGCACCAACCAATCCCAGCCATGCGCCGCGACCTGGTCGGTGAAGACCGGACCGCCGAAGGCGCGATCCGCCGCGACCGCCGCCGATGCATGGGCGGGCAGCGCCTGCGCCACCTGATCGCGCGCCGGTCGACAGCGCTCCCAAGAGGATACGGTCGGTTTCGTCTGTCCCGGCCAGCAGACCCACGCGCGCGGGATCGCCCGTCCGCGATGCCGGAGCGTCGCCGTCAAAACCCGCAGATGTTCCGCCTGCGCGGTTTCGTCAAGGATGACCACCCAGCGGCGCACCCGTTGCCGCGTGAGGATGCGCCGCACCAGGGGCGCAGCGCTCCGTTCCCAGGTTAGAAGCGGGTCGTTCAGCGCTCGCCGCAGCCGACGTTCATGACTGGCTGCGCACGTCGTCTGGGGCGTCAGGGACGCCTGGGTGCTGGCCATCCGGCGCAGCGTGAGCGAGCCGCTGAGCAGGATGCTCAGGGTAAGCAAGACCAGCCGTTGGCGAGTGCGTTGCGGCGTGTCGCCTATGCTCCGGCAGAACGACGAGTCGACTGCCCGGATGAAATGACGTATGCTGGTGGTCATGCGGTGGTCTCCTGGGGATGCAGTGGTTGGGAATACCAGCATACCAGAACCACCGCATGGTTGTCACCGCTCCCGATCCGCAGAGGGCCACAATTGCTCAAAAACGAACACCTTTTCTGTCCGCCCTTAAACCCATAAGGGGAGAAGAGGGAAAGCGGAGCGTCCTGATGTCCAAAACGAGTGAAGTAATGCGAGGGCTTCCCGAAAAACCCGCCCCTGGACGGCTGTATGCGGGCAAGATGCCTGCGCTCCAAGGTCGGGCGCGGACACCCGCGCGTGCAGGCGAGATGCCCACGCTCCCACGACAGGGGATACCAATGCACGAAGTTAGGATAACCGTGCATCCAGGCAGTGCAGCGACGCTCACTTTTCCAGAGAGCAAGAAACATTATCAGAACAACTATGCGTTGCCCCGGCAGGAATGCATCCTAGTCGATTGAGATTTGGTATCGGCGGAAGAGCGACCGGAAACCACCGGTCGCTCCCGGCTTTCGGCAGAAGAGTCACCCGAAGTCATCAGTAGCCCCTGGCTGTCAGCGGAAGATAGACCGGAAACAGACGATCCACGACGATCAACCTGACAGGAACAGAAACTGGCGCTATGCCAGCAATCCCGATTGCCTGTACCGTGACGTTGCTTGAAAAGATGCTGTTGCTCAGTCCAGCCGGGTTCACGCTGATTCTGGCACCGCTCCCTGTTTTCGCTACATTCAACCAGGGTGCGTTACGGCTGATCTCCCAGGTAAATGCTCCGCATGCCGGTTCCACTCGCAAAAGTGCAGCGGGCGGAGGCGTTCCATCCCTGGCTGCCAGGAATGTCAATTCTGTCGGGGATACGAAGAGTCGCATCGGTGTTGTAGCACCTTCGACCATCCCCGAAAAGCGGACACCGTCCGTGTAGCGCACCCACACGCCCTGACCACGATAATGACCGCCTGGCACGTTCCACGTCAATGGACTGGTTATCGGTTAGGGTTTGGTGAAGATGGTCACTGCGTCTAAGTAAATATTCGGTAGTGCCGCTGCGCCAGAACTGGAAGATGAGAAATAGCTCGTTCGGGTTCGCATGGAACGTAAAATCGATCGCGAACTCCTAATACTGGTTGGGAGCGGCAAAATCGACGCCACGCAGTCGGCGCGGACCGTACTCGACACCGCCGCCTTTGACCGTCACCCGCGCTATTTCCTGATTCGAGACGTTACTGCCCGTCTTCAACCGTATGTACGCCGTCATCGGCGTATCCTTGATGAATGCGGTGTCCCACACCCATGCCGATGTCTCGCCGCGTCCCGGCAAGAGTCGATACGCCGTGCCGCCCCAGGCGTCGGGATCACTGACACGTTCACCGTCTCCCCGCAACCTGCCAAATGTCGGATAGGTATCATCGGCGATCCACCCCAGACTGAACTGCACCATTGGCAGGCCGCCGCCATCGAGATGGTACAGGGTCACATATGGTTGCGTCGTGCTGAGGTGCGTGTCGCTGAGTTCCTGTACCGGCAGCGGTTCTCCCAAGTAAATCGTGTCGCTCACCGTTGCGGTGCGATTGAGCGCATCGCGCGTTTTGACATACACAGTGCGCCAGCCCTGACCGCCTTCCAGCGTCCACGTCTTGTGGCTGGCAAACGGCTCCCATGCACGGTCGGTAAAACAGACATCGTTACTGATCATCACCTGCGTTGCCGGACCCATGCCTGCAAAGCCGATCTGCTCCGTTAGGTTGTAGATATACAGGTTGACGTTGGGGTTGAGAGTGAAAGGCGCTTCATTTTCGATAATGACGGGTGCATAGGCGGAGTCGACACCAAATTTTTGCGCAATATAGCCGCGCCCATCACTAGAACGTCGGTAGTATCCAAGCCCCACTTCGCGCGAAGCGGGATCGAGCAAATTGGCGCGATGCCCGGGACTGTTCATCCACCCCTCAATGGCGCTCTCGGGGGAAACGTACCCACAGAACGCATTTTCTGCGCCTGCGAGTCCCAGTTACCCGAAGGCACGCGCCCGGTAGTCGGGCCAGTTTCCGTTCGTGTCCTGGTGACCACAGTACCCGAAGGGACGATTCTTGGTCGAGTCCCACGCAAACCAGCGCGCCGCAGCGGTCAACTGGCGATTCCAGCGCAACGGCGGGATACCATTGGCGCGTCGGGCAAGATTTCCCAGGTGGACTGTACGCGCTTCATCGTAGAGCAGATCGGCGGTCTAATGTGCGGGCTCGACGTGCGCCAGTACATGAGATGGCGACGGATGTGAATATGGTACATGATGCGCCAGAGCGATCAGAAGACCAGCCAGAATGAACAGGTGCAGAAATCGTCGCATCGCCATACCTCGAAGGCGCTATATAATACTCCCGGCATCAAAAACGCCGCGTTCTGAGTATATATCTGCAAGGGTGTCCTCATCAATGCAGATTAATGACTACATCGTTGAAACCCCAGAACAGATCGAACTGGCATACGATATTGCCGGGATCGGCTCGCGGTTTCTGGCGGCGATCATTGACAGCGCGCTGATTGTCCTTGCAGAAGTGGCGTTGTTTCTTGCAATCACACAGGTCGCCAGCATGCTCCAATTTGCAGAGAGTGTGTGGCTTGCCATTGGAGCAACACTGGGTTTCGTCATCCTCTGGGGATACTTTATCGCGTTCGAGTTGACGTGGAATGGGCAAAGCCCTGGTAAGCGCCTGATTGGTCTGCGGGTTGTATCCGAAGGTGGGCGCCCGATTACTGTCCTGGGATCGATCATTCGCAATCTGGTCCGTATTATTGACTTCCTGCCGTTGTTTTACGGCATTGGCGTGATCGTAATGTTTGTCGACAAGCGCGCACGACGGTTGGGCGATCTGGCAGCCGACACGCTGGTCGTACGCGAACGCACTGATGTGACGCTGGAAAGTCTCGTTGCTGGCGCAGCACCAAACCTTCCACCCCTCTCCGGTGATACGGCTGATCTCATCGATGTCAGTCTGCTGACGCCCGACGATTATGCGCTGCTGTGCGACTTTCTCGATCAGCGCCGCGATCTGGCACCGCCAGTGCGTCGGTGTCTGGCAGCGCAACTCGGCGAAGGGTTGCAGGCGCGGCTAGATCTTCCGCCTGACGATCCGGAGCGTTTAGTCGAGTGCGTCGTCTATGCCTACCGTCGGCAGCGGCGTCTCGAGGAGCGGTAGTAATCTGCTGTGAAGCATAGGGATGACAGGAATATTACAAATGTGCATACCAATACGCTTACAGGAAAGGGCTGGACGTGTGTCGTATGCGACGCGCTCTGCATGTGCTCCCATGCTGCCTGAGTGATCATCACCCGGTGGAGTTGAATTTACCATCCGCCGATGGCTTTTGCCAGACGTAGTGTTCTGGCGTGGATGTCCACCGTATCGGCGATGTTGCGGGCATAGCCGCCTGCCATAGTGATTGCTACCGGAATGCCCGCGCTGCGACAGGTTTCGAGAACCATCCGGTCACGCTCCAGCAAACCGGTTTTTGTCACCTTCAGGCGTCCAAGCCGATCATCCTCGTAGGGGTCAGCGCCTGCCAGGTAAATTGCGAGATCGGCGCAACTCTGCTCAATTGCCTGATCCAATCCTCTCTCCAGCGCTGCCAGGTACGCCGCATCGCCAGTTCCGTCCTCCAGCGCGATGTCAAGATTGCTGCGCTCCTTGTGAAAGGGATAGTTTTTCGCGCCATGGATTGAAAAGGAGAAGATCGTCTCGTCACCAGCGAGGATGGCAGCAATCCCATTCCCCTGATGCACATCGCAGTCGATGATAACAACACGTCGGACGCGCCCTTCCGCCTGCATGACGCGGGCTGCGATCACGCTGTCGTTGAAGACGCAGTACCCCTCGCCGTGGTCGGCAAAGGCGTGGTGGGTGCCGCCCGCCAGGCTCGCCGAGATCCCATCGCCGCTCAATGCAGTGCGACAGGCGGCAATCGTTGCGCCAACCGAACGGCGTGAACGCTCGACTAGTTGCGGCGACCAGGGAAACCCGATCTGCCGCATCTCGCGGTCGCTCATCGCGCCGATGTGTATGCGGTGCAGGTAATCGGCAGTGTGCGCCCGCAGAATGTCGCGGTCGTCGGCAGCTTCGGGGACGATCAACTCACCTAAACCTTCGGCAGACACCCGTTCGCGCAGCATGGCATATTTTGCTATTGGGAAACGATGACCCTCCGGCAGCGGCAGGACAAAGGTATCGGAGTAGAAAAGTTTCATGGTTCCTCTGGCAACATAGCGCGCACCCGTTCCAGCGTGTCGGCATCAGCCGGACGCTTGTCGCGCCGCCAGCGCAGGATGCGCGGAAAGCGCACCGCTATCCCTGACTTGTGGCGATTTGAGCGCTGAATACCTTCGAATGCCAGCTCAAAGACCAGTTCTGGCGTAACGGTGCGCACCGGTCCGAACTTTTCTAGTGTATTGCGTCTTACGAATGCGTCAACCTGCCGGATCTCCTCATCGGTCAGCCCAGAATACGCTTTGGCAAACGGTACTAATCGATCGCCGTCCCACACTGCAAAAGTGTAGTCGGTGTAGAGACTGGCGCGTTTGCCGCTGCCGCGCTGCGCGTAGATCAGCACTGCGTCGATGGTGTAAGGCGCCACTTTCCACTTCCACCAGTCGCCGCGCACCCGCCCGACGCGGTACGGTGAACTGCGACGCTTAAGCACCAGACCTTCAACATTGCGTTCGCGCGATGTGGCCCACTGCGCCGCAAGATCGTCCCAGTCTGTCGCAGTGATGACCGGGGAGATCAGCAGCGTTGGACATGAGGGAGCACAGGTTGCTATCAGACGCTCGAGTTCTGTCCGGCGCCACTCTAGCGGACGATCCCGCACATCGACGCCGTTGAGTTCGAGAAGATCGTACGCCAGCAACGCAACCGGCGCTTCGTCCAGGATAGCCTTCGTCAGGTTCTTGCGTCCAATCCGACGCTGCAATTGCGCGAAGGGGAGCACAGCGCCATTCTTCCACGGCAACACTTCGCCATCGAGGACGACGCCATCGGGAAGCAGCGCGCTCGATGCGACGATCTCAGGAAAACGGTCGGTGATCAGTTCCTCCCCGCGCGACCAAAGGAATGTCCGCCCGGCGCGGCGGATCAACTGACTCCGGATGCCGTCCCATTTCCACTCCGCCTGCCATTCATCGATTGTTCCAAGAGTTTCGGGATCGGCATCGAGCGGGTGCGCCAGACAAAACGGGTAGGGCCGACTTATATTGGCATCGGTTGTGTCACGCGCCAGGAGCGTCCGGTAGAATGCCTCCGACGGGTGCCATTCACCCATCAGGCGATGCGCAATCGTGGACGGATCGATGCCGCTAACACGGGCAAGAGCGCGCACCACCAGTTGTTGCGAGACGCCGACACGAAACGCCCCAGTGATCAGTTTGTTCCATACAAAGCGTTCTGTTCCGCCAAGCGTTGCCCACACCGCACGCACAATGGCGCGCTGCGCCATTTCATCCCGGTCTCGCAGCGGCAACAGCACATCCTCAACCCAGCGATGGAGTGGTTGTGGACCATCAAACGGCAGAACAGAACGGTCGACATCTGCCGTCCACTCGTCTGGCTCCGGCAGGAGCAGTGTAACCGTCTCGGCAAAGTCGCCAACGGCATCGTAACACTCGCCAAAGAGCCAGTCGGGAATACCGGCGGCATCGATTGCCCAGGCGCGCAATGCTGGCAGCGGAACCGCCTGACGGGGTCGACGACCGATGAGGAAGAAGAGCGCCCACGCCGCATCCGCCGGGTCTGCATGCTCGAAGTAGTTCGCCAGCGCCTCGATTTTTACGCTGGTTCGGGTGGTTTCATCGAGAGTTGCATAGAGTTGTGCAAATGTGTGCATAAATGTAGGTTTCTGAGTCTACATCCTCCATGGGCACTACTTATTCCCCAACCTCTCCTTCGAAGCGCGTCTGAATGACGGCTGCATCATGCCCCCGATCCTGAAGCCAGCGCACCAGCACTGCGGCGTAGCCATGCGTGACCCATACCCTTTCCGCTCCGGTGGCGTCAATTGCCGCCAGCAAGCCGGGCCAGTCGGCATGGTCCGAGAGCACAAAGCCGCGGTCGATTGCACGTCGTCGGCGTGTTCCACGAATGCGCATCCAACCGGATGCAAAACCAGTGGAGAAAGGATCAAACCGGCGTAACCATGGGGTGCCATGGGCTGAAGGCGGTGCCAGAATCAGCGCCTGCGACCAGTCGAATCCGCGCGGTGCATCACCGACGTACTGCACTGGCGGCAACGCAACGCCGCTAGCGCGGTAGTCTTCCGTGATACGGACGAGCGCCCCGTGAACGAAGATCGGTCCGATGGTCGGATCAAGACCGGCGATCAAGCGCTGCGCCTTGCCGAGCGCATACGCATACAGAATGCTGGCGCGCCCCGCTTCCTGATTGCGCCGCCACCATTCGCTGATCTGCGCCAGAACGCTGGCTTGCGGTGGCCAGCGATAGATCGGCAACCCAAATGTTGACTCGGTCATGAAGGTATGACAGCGCACCGGCTCGAACGGCGCACACGTCATATCAGGGTCGGTCTTGTAATCTCCGCTGACGACCCATACCTCGCCGCGATACGCCACGCGCACCTGCGCCGATCCCAATATGTGACCAGCTGGATGGAATGAGACATCGACGCCGTTGATCGAGACGCTCTCTCCATAGGCGAGTGTTTCGATGTGTGCATCCGCGCCGAGACGGGTACGCAGCACCCGCTCACTATCGCGCGTCGCCAGGTAGGCTGCGCTGCCAGGGCGAGCGTGATCGCTGTGCGCGTGTGTAATAACGGCGCGTGCAACCGGTTGCCATGGATCAATGTAGAAATCACCTATCGGGCAATACAGACCGGCATCGGTGGGCAAGATCAGCATGCTGGACATACCTATATGATACCATGTTCCTTTCCGAACGTCAGAACAGCGTCTGGTTCACACCAATGGCATATGCAATGGCGCGTATTTCATCCGGTTGCAGTCCATCGGCGGGTTCACCGATGCTCAGGTTGAGCACCTCGTAGCGGGCGCTGGTTTCCAGGTATTCAATCAGGTCAGCGGCGCGTTTCACCGAAACTTCGGAGTGCGCCATAACTCCATGTTTGCTCCAGATGACCAGACGATGGTTCCGCAGCGCCGCTACCGTCGCCATCATCAGTTCGGTCGATCCGGGGATCATGAACGGCAACACTGCGACGCCCTGCGGGAATGCCATAATCATCTCTGGTTGCCAGCGAAATAATCGGCGGTTCAGTTCGACAGGATCGCGGTAACGCGGGATGTGGCTAAGATAGGTCAGGTGCAGCGGTTGCGCATGCACCAGCGCGCTGTAGTTTGTGCCGGTAGTAGCCACCTGATCGTTGTGCACGGCAAGGTGCGAGTTGAGTTCGCTGGTAAGGCGGGTGAACAATCGCGTGGGAGCGGTGTACAGTCTGGCGCGCGTTCCGTCATGGGTTATCTGCACCACGCCAAGGTTATCAGTCGGGTGATCGTACACTTCACGCAACCGTCTCCCCGATCCGGTGACCAGGACCACCCTGCCAGCCAGTGCTGGCGCGGCAACTGGCAGATCGATCTCCTCAACGAGTGGAAAGACTGGTTGGAACTCGATTGGCCAGCCGATATACACCGATATATTGCCAGCGGCACCTTCACTGGCGCCGATGTCTGCCATCCGTCGTCCTGCTTCGCCGATCCGTAGCATCACATCGTCCAGCGCAGGAAAAGGAGGATCGAGTGACATAATAAGCTTCTCCTTGCTTCTCCAATAAGCGCCCGCAATGATAGGCGAATCCATGTATGGCGTCAACAGAATCGTGTCACCGAATGAAACAACGTCGAGATCTTTGCGAGATATGACTCTCCTGCAAAAACGCACCGCCGAGACGTCAGGCGCGCAGAGGTTTTCCTTCATTGCGTCTTTGTGGTGATATGACCTTTTGCAGCAGCGAGTATGATATGATCGGTTGAACAAGCGAACGCCCGCTATGCGGCAGGCAATCAATTGCTAAAGAGAAGCGATATAGCAATGATCATCGCAATCGGCGATCTGGTATGGGATGTTCTGGTCAAGCCGGACGGACTGCTGCTTCCTGGCGGTGACACCACCGGCAGTATCAAACTTGCACCGGGGGGATCGGCGGCAAATGTGGCTGTATGGGTTGCGCGCTGCGGTGCGCCTGCCGGGTTCATCGGCGCATTGGGCGCGGATGTGTTCGGCGATCTCATCGCTGCCGATCTGCAACGCGAGGGGGTCGAGACGCATATTGTTCGCCTGCGCCACAGTGAAACCGGCGTAGTTCTGGCGCTCATTGATCGCTCCGGGCAGCGGAGTATGGTGACCAACCGTGGCGCCGATCATCAACTTACGCCGAATATGACGCCGGAAAGCGTACTGCGCTCGTGCAGCCATCTCCATGTTACCGGATGGTCGCTCTTCAGCGACCCGCCGCGCGCTGCCGCCCTGCATGCTGCGCGCATCGCCAGCGCATCCGGTGCCACTATTTCGTTCGACCCGGCATCGTACCAGATCATCCGCGAGATCGGTCACGATCAGTTCGACCGGATCACCGCCAATCTGCCGGTGGACATGCTGTTCCCCAACCGCGACGAGGGGGAGGCGCTGACCGGTGAACGCGAGCCGCAGGTAATTGCGGCAGCGCTGCGCGAACGTTTCCCCGGCGCGCTGGTAGCACTCAAACTGGATCGGGATGGATGCTTTATCATGACGCACACCCTGGTAGCGCATATTCCCGGACAGGTCATCGGCACGCCGGTTGACACGACCGGTGCGGGTGATGCTTTTAACGGCGCATTTCTGGCGCGTTACCTGACTACTGGTGACGCAACTGGCGCTGCGCGTTTTGCTAACCGGATCGGGGCATGGGTGGCGCAGCGGAGTGGCGCGCGCCCGCCGATCGACGACGAACTCCGCCAGATTCTTAGCGATAGGCAGTAGGCAATAGGCAATAGGCGATAGGCAATAGGCGATAGTCTTTGCGCCATCACACATAACAAGGAAGGGCTATGCCGACACCTCCTGTTCCACCAAAGCGACCGCACGTGGTCTCCGTCCACGGCGATCAGGTGATCGACAACTATTTCTGGATGCGCGAACGCGATAACCCGGAGGTCATCGCCCATCTTGAGGCCGAAAACCGCTACACGGAAGAGATGATGGCGCACACTGCCGGGCTGCGTGAGCGCCTGTACAGCGAAATGCGCAGCAGATTGCGCGAGGAGGATGAGAGCGTTCCTGATCGCTATGGACCGTTTGTGTACTTCACGCGCACTCAGGCGGGACGACAATACCCGATTGTGTGCCGTCGCTCCGTTCACGATGCGCAAGAAGAGATTCTCCTCGATATCAACACCCTAGCGGAAGGACACGCCTTCACTCGTATCGGGGTCTTTCAACCGACACACGAGGGACGTCGGCTCGCCTGGTCGGTCGATATGAATGGATCGGAAACGTATACGCTTTTCATCAAAGATCTGACGACGAACGCGCTGCTGGATCGTCCGATTTCCAATACCTACTATGGCGTCGCCTGGAGCAGCGATGGACAGTACCTGTTCTACACCACCCTCGATGATGCCAAACGTCCCTATCGCGTCTACCGCCATGCCATTGGAAGCGATCCGGAAACGGACACACTGGTGTACGAAGAAACGGATCATCTCTTTCACGTTGACGTTTCCCTGACCCGAAGCCGGGCATATATCCTCGTGACATCGCACAGCAACACAACCTCAGAAGTGCGCATGATTCCGGCTGATGAACCGACGAGTGCACCGCGCCTGCTTCTGCCGCGTCGCCATCGGGTTGAGTACACGGTGCATCACCGCGGTGACCATTTTTACTTTCTGACGAACGACAACGCGCTGAACTTTCGCGTCCTGCGCACGCCGGTCGATGATGTGCGCCTGGAACGGATGGAAGAAATCATCCCACACCGCGACGATGTGATGATCGATGAGATAGCACTCTTCGCCGATCATTTGGTGGCATACGAACGCGCCGATGCACAGGAGCGCGTCGAGATTGTCGATCTGCGCACCGGCGAAGCGCACCTGTTGACATTCCCGGATCAGATTTACACCCTGCAACCGTGGGACAGAGACGCGCTGTGGGAACCAAACCTGGAGTTTGACACTGCTGTCTTGCGGCTCCACGTTATGTCGCTTACCCAGCCGCGCACCATCTATGACTACGATATGACCTCGCGTGTCCTGCGGTTGGTGAAGCGCGACGACATCCCCGGCTACGATCCATCGCGCTACCGCAGCGAACGCCTGTGGGCGACCGCGAGCGACGGCGTTCGCGTACCGATCTCTATCGTCTATCGCACCGATGTGACACGTCCGGCGCCGCTGCTGCTCTACGGCTACGGTTCGTATGGCGCCACCGCCGACCCGCGTTTCTCGCTCGAACGGATCAGCCTGCTGGAGCGCGGCGTTATCTTTGCAATCGCCCACGTTCGCGGCGGTGGAGAGTTGGGACGAGCTTGGTACGAGGCGGGCAAGATGTTGAACAAGCGCAACACCTTCACCGATTTCATTGCCTGCGCCGAACACCTGATCGCCAGGGGATACACCACGCCAGAGCGACTCGCAATCATGGGACGTAGTGCCGGCGGCTTGCTGGTGGGCGCAGTCACAACGATGCGACCAGACCTGATGCGGTGCGTGATCGCCGATGTTCCGTTTGTCGATGTAATCAACACCATGCTCGATCCGTCGATCCCGCTGACGGCAATCGAGTTCGAAGAATGGGGAAACCCGGCAATTGCGGAGCAGTATGCATATATGAAATCCTATTCTCCTTACGACAACACCACGCCGCGTGCGTATCCGGCAATCCTGGCAACTGCCGGTTTGCACGATCCGCGTGTGCAGTACTGGGAACCCGCCAAATGGGTGGCAAAACTACGCGAGGTCAAAACGAACGACACACCAGTGTTGCTGAAGACCGAAATGACCTCCGGCCATGCCGGTCCTTCCGGTCGCTACGATCGCTTGCGCGACACAGCCTTCAAGTATGCGTTTCTCCTCGATCATCTGGGAGTATCATAGCGCCCTGAGCGCGGGGTTCGGGAGCTACATGCGTGTTGATGCCGGAATTTCTCGGAACAGCAACATGAGACATCCCGAATTTTAAGGTTCGGGCCGAGTGACAACGAGACCTCCTGACGTCAGCGTGTGGGTACCACACCAATACAAAGCGTAGGAGGTTTCGTATGTCCCACGCCGCCACGCGGCATCCAGCGCTGCAAGCACAGTCCCTCGCTCGTATCGTTCGAGAGGAGCTACGTCATTTCATCGCTCCGCTGCTTCGCACCCTTGACCAGCGACTCGACTGCCACCCGGTCGTTACGTTTCTCGAAACGCTCCAGCCCTACCCATCTAGCGCCATCGCAACCTCAGCGGGCTGCCTAGCGAGCTCGGCAGCTATCTTGCGCCTGCTGATCATGCTCCAGCTGGCACCAAGCGGCTTAGCAATCTGCTGCGCTAGCCCAGGTGGCAAGCTCGCGGCTTGCTGCCAGAGCCAGGCAGCAAGCCGTTGCGCGGGTCACCTCGCTCTGTTCTGCCAGCCAAACAGCGCTGCTGATTTGGGACGACAGTGTGCTTGAGAAGAGCGAGAGTAAGCGGCACCCCGACCTGTGCAGCGTATGCTCTCCAAAGCTCGCTGCCTCGTGCGCATCCGCGAAAGCTTCTACCGTCCGCCACTTACTGGAGCTCCTATCAGCGTCGCTGACCTGCACTGGGTTGGGCTGCTCGGATGCGGCCTGAGCGGTCAGCCGACCGTAGCCACGATGCAGTGGCAAAGCAAACGCGGTCCCTACGCCACTGACCACAAAACTGTGATGGGCCAACTGCTTGCACAAGCTCGCCAGCAGTGGGGGCGTCAGGTTCATCGCGTCTGGGACTGCTGCTTTGCTGGCACGCCCTGGCTGTTTCAGGCGCTCGAAACCAATTTGCATTTGTGCTGCGCTGGCCCAAGCGCTACCAGCCGCTTGACCCCCTCAGCAGAGCCACGTAAGGCCTGAGAGATTGCACGTGGCAAGTGGGCCTGGTCGAGCCACCATCTCTATGACCCTGAACGCAAGCAGCAGCGCAAGGCTGGCGTACTAGCGATTTCAGTCACTCACCCCAAGCACGCACGCCCACTGTGGCTAGTGGTCGCCCGTTGAAAGGCCGCAAGGAACTGTGGTATCTGCTGACCAGTGATGTGGTCTGCACTGCCAATGATGCCTAGACAGTAATAATGGCCTGCGCTCGACGCTGGCAGATTGAGCAGTGCTGGCGCTCAACAAAAGCAAGCTTGACTGCAAAAGCCCGAAGGTGTGGACATGGGAGCGATGCGAGAAGTTCCTGCTGATGCTGACAACTGTCTACACATTGCTGCTGCGTCTGCTTGTACAGTCGCTCGAACCGCTGTGCAAGGCCTGTCTACGCGGGGGCGCCACCGTACAGGAGAGCAGAGCCGCAATGTTGCAGCTCCGCTCTACCGATTACGTGCGGCTCTCAGCCATCTTTTGGGAGCTCACCCCAGCACGCCGCTAATGCCTTCCTTACATCCAGGATGTTTCATGTCTTGTTCGACTTCGTTTCTACTGCCGAACACGCAGTTCGATCAGTGTGAAAGTGTTCTTGCGGATCGATCCTACGGCGTGGTAAATGACCGTCTCACCTGGACGCGCCTTCACACTGCTCACGCGAACCGGATTGGTTGTGCCTGCCAGGGCAAACTGTACCCGGAAGCGGGTGTTGACCGGCAGTTCCGCTGCTACCTGATCACCGTTGGCAACATTCGGGATCACCGCTAGAGCCGCAGGTGACGAAAATGTTTTGACAATCAGGTCAACAGGAGGCAGCGGCGCCGTATGGCGCGCCACAATCCGACCATTGCCAGAGCTTGCTGGCGCCACGTCGTTCGTGAACTTCGATGCTGTTGGACCGCCACTTGCAGTCAGATGAGCGACAATCGTCGCGTTTTCACCGGCAGCAAACGGAACTGTTGCGGCGACAGCGACCGGACCGCTGCACGGGGGCGTAGATAGCGAAGGCGACAGATGGATCTTAATGTTGTATAAACCAGCGGGCAGTTCAATCGGACCAACGGTATTGGTGTACTTGAAGCGCGTCAATGCGCACGCTCCGTCAACCGATACATCAACCGGCAGGCTTGGCTGAAGCCCAAGATCACGACCAGGAATGCCGTGGACAACATAAACCTTCGCACTACCTGCCGCCTGCGCGGGGGTGGGTGAAATGAACGATGCAAGCGCAACTGCGACGAGTGCAACGAGCACGGTGAACGATCGGCGAATCATGTCGAGTTTCCTCCCTTTCTTCCTTGCTTCATTTCACCGGGGGTGGGGATGCAAGCGCTTGCATAGAAATACACGTATAAATGCCCAAAATGGATGTCTCCAAACACCCATTACTTTTATGCTATACTCTTTTGTGCTATACTCTAGCCTGCGATGAAGCCTGCGAAAGGAAGGAACATGACACAACGACGCGGCGGCATCAAACGTAGTTCGCAACTGACATTCCGACGACGCCTGTTCATCGCGCGCCTATTGCTGCGCGGTCCGGCATCGGCCGAGGACCTGATCGCAGCCGTGCAGCAAGAACTCGGCGCCGAAGGATACCCGTCGGCAGCAGTAGCGGCTCTCAAGCACGACCTCGATGCGCTCAAGTCGTCCTATGGCTGTCGGATCAGTTTTAATCGTGAAGCTGGCGGCTATGTGTTGGAAGATCTCGGAACGCTGGCGTTGCTGAAAGGATCAGAGCCGGTTCGTGAAGCAATCCACGCGATTGAGGCGCACTTTCCTGCCGGGTCTTCAGACGCGAGCGTCGCACATGTGCATAAGACCCTGGATTATCTTCGCCTGCTGGCAGCCCTTGAATCATAATGTCTTCCTGACCGAAGCGCCGAACTGAACGCATTTCGGTTGCGAAAAATCGTCGGTGATCGACCCAGACGAGTTTCTGTGTCGCGCGACTGTCCGAGACTATACCGACAGTTTGCTCGCCTCGTCTGGGTCAACATATGTATCGGAGGACGTTAATGCGGCAGATCATGCTTTCCAGTGGCTGGCAACTTAAGCAGCGCGATCCATCACGCGACCTCGCCACACAGATTAATGAAGATGACGGATGGATACCAGCAACCGTCCCCGGCGTCGTACATCACGATTTGATCGCTGCTGGCTTACTGCCCGATCCCTTTGAAGGACTAAATGAACGTGCGGCACAGTGGGTCGGCGAGGTTGACTGGTTGTACCGCTGCGATGTTGAGATTGCCGATGATCTCGCACCCGACGAAACGGCGACACTCTGCTTCGATGGTCTCGACACCTTCGCAAAGGTCTGGTTCGACGATGTGATGGTGCTGTCCAGCGATAATATGTTTATACCGCGCCGCATTGAGGTAACGCGCCTGATCCAGACGGGTCACAATCGGTTGATCGTGTTGTTCGAGTCGGCATTGCGGCGTGGGCGGGCACGTGAAGCGGAAGGCGGCACACTGCCACTCTGGAATGGCGATAGCAGCCGCCTCTATGTGCGCAAGGCGCAGTACCACTATGGTTGGGATTGGGGTCCGACGCTGCTGACCGCTGGTCCCTGGCGTCCGGTTCGCCTGGAAGTGTTCACCGCCCGGATTGCCGACCTCCACTGCCCGATCGAGGTAAGGCCTGATCTCCGGGTTGCGACGATCCCGGTAAAGGTCTATGTTGAAGCAGGGAGCGCGATTGCGCGCAATGCACAGGAACTGGCACTCTTTTTCGCCAGTCTGATGGTACAGGTCGATCTCTTCGATCCCGATGGCGCGCCAGTCGCCTCTGCCACTCTTCCAGTCGTTGATGGCAGGAGCAGCACTGATCTGATTGTCTTTGCGCCACGCCTCTGGTGGCCCAACGGTTATGGCGACCAGCCGCTGTATCGCCTAGTTGTTACACTCCGGCGTAACAACGATATCCTCGACCAGCGTGCATTGCGCCTCGGTTTACGACGGTTGCGCCTGGTGCAGGATCCACTCGAAGGGGAACCCGGCACGACCTTCCTGTTTGAGGTCAACAATGTGCCGATCTTCTGTGGCGGAGCGAACTGGATCCCCGCTGACAGTTTCGTGACACGCATTACACCGGAGCGCTATCGTGCCTTGTGCGAGCAGGCAGCCGCGGCAAACATGGTCATGCTGCGCGTCTGGGGCGGCGGCATCTATGAGCACGATGCGTTCTACGACGCCTGTGACGAGTTGGGGTTGCTAGTGTGGCAGGATTTCATGTTCGCCTGTGGCATCTATCCCGCTCCTGGATGGTTCCGCGATAGTGTGCGCGCTGAAGCCGAAGCGCAGGTGCGTCGCCTGCGGCATCATCCGTGTCTGGCGCTCTGGTGCGGGAACAACGAAGATTATCAGATTGGCGCTGTTACTGGTCGCTATGATCCTAATCTCACTCCTGAAGAGAATGCTGACCGGTTTCCTGCACGGGTGTTCTATGAGCGACTGCTGCCTGCCATCTGTGCCGATCTCGATCCAACTCGTCCCTACTGGCCCGGAAGTCCGTACGGCGGCGCGGATGGCAGCGATCAGACCTTTGGCGACCGGCATACCTGGGAGATCTGGCATGGACCGGTTGCGCCATACCAGAAATATGCAGCCTTCCACGGGCGTTTTGTCAGTGAATTCGGGATGCAGGCGTTTCCCGATCGCGCGACCATCGAGGCATTTGCGCTGCCAGCAGAACGCTACCCGCAGAGTCGAACACTCGATCATCACAATAAAGCTGCCGATGGTCCACGACGTCTGGCAGTTTATCTGAACGATAATGTCCGCATTCCACCTGATCTGGACGGGTATATCTATGCGACGCAACTGGTGCAGGCGGAGGCGCTGACAATGGCAATCAGCGCCTGGCGACGACGGTGGGGCGGACCAGGACGCTACGCTACGGCGGGGGCGCTGATCTGGCAGCTCAACGATTGCTGGCCCGTCATCAGCTGGTCGATGATCGATTACTATCTGCGCCCCAAACCAGCGCTCTACGCTGTGCGGCGGGCGCTCGCGCCGATCACTCCCGGTCTGTCACGTACTACCGATAGTGTTGAACTGTGGGTGGTGAATGGAACCGTAGCAGCAGCGGATGTCGAGGTTGAACTGCGTACCTGGACTCTCGGCGGTGATTTAGTGGCGCTCGAAAAATTGAGCGTCTCACTTCCCCCAAATCGCACGACAGAACTGGGGCAGTTTGGCTTCGATCCTGGATCCGCGCTTATTTTCGATGCACGCCTGATCGTGAACGACAGGATTGTGGCGCGCGCATCGCTCTGGCCCGAACCGTTCAAGTACCTGACCCTCCCCGATCCGGTGATCGTGCTCGATCTGGCGCCTGGCGATTATCTGCACATACGCGCTGCACGTCCCGCGAAAGGGGTCGTGCTCTCTGCTGGCGACGGCGTTGCCTGGAGCGATAATTATCTCGATCTGATGCCCGGCGATGAACAAATCATCCACGCAGAGGGTCTTGGCAAACGACCAGTCAGCGTGCGCTGGCTGGGGATGGTGTAGACATCATCAAGATTAGACATCATAGTGATATACTAT
>JAGHYV010000095.1 GCA_017743475.1 Roseiflexus sp.
AGATCGAGCAACGTCTGCAGCATCGAGCGGATCATGCGCAGCCCGTACCCGATCCTCGCGCGGCTGCCGCAGATGCTCTTTCCGCCGGCGCAGCATCGAGCGGATCATGCGCAGCCCGTACCCGATCCCTGCCGCCGCCACCGTTTGCAGACCAGCGTCGGGCGCCAGCGAGAGCCAGACCTCATACGGGTACTGTCCGCCCTGCGAGTCGAAACTATAATCCAGGTTTCCGATCACAAATGGCGGATCCTGATCGTAGAGCGTCGGAAAATACCTGAGCGTACCAACAACCGTAAACGTGATATTTTGCGTCTGCCCGCGATCGTTCATCGCCAGCGTAAAACGGTTGCCGATCCGCAGCCCTTGTTGTATTGCGAATGTTTCAGAAACCAGCGCCGCATCAGGATAATCCGCCAGACGGTTCATCAACGCGCCGAGGGACTCATCGGCATAGTCAGGTCGCCACGCATCTGCCAGCACTGCTGCCAGGGTCGTCCGATCGACGCCGTAGAAAATACCGCTGATTGCAGGATTGTTCCCCACAATAATATCCGTCTTGCTCGGAGCGACACGGGTGGTGCCGGTCACACCCGGAATGGTCAGGTACTCTTCCATCTGCACGAACATATACGCAGTGCTGGGTGTTGTATCGGCTTCCCCTGTCGTGCCCAGCGTGCCTCCGCTCAGATCAAGACTGGTTTCCGCCGGGGCGATCTCGCGATCGCCAGCAATGTTTGCCGATGTTATCGCCGCGCCAGGATATACGAGACGCACATCCGCCGCGCCTCGATAGTACGCCCGTTCTTCACTATGACGATCCAGTGTGAGCGCCATCGACGATGTGAATGTTGCAAGCGCCAGGGTCAGCGCAACGAGCAGCGCCGGTCCGCCATAGGCGCCCGGCGTGCGCGACAGGAAGCGCAGCGCCGTCACAAGCGCCACTCCCGGCAACAGCCCCGCAATCCATGCCAGCGCGCGCAGCAGCAGCGGTAGGAAACGCATACCGACCAGCGTGCCGGCAAACACCATCAGCGCCGGAGCGAGCAGCAACAGCGGGTTGCGAAAGGGGTCATCCGTGCCGACAGTCACGCCCGGCACACCGATCATACCGCTCAACCGTAACTGTTGATAACCATAGACTGCCGGTATCAACAACAGAATATCGAGATAGAGACGTTGCCAGAGCGGTGGGCGGGTTGCGCGCGCGCGTTCGATCTTGTAGGAAATGATCGTCCGACCGGCAGCGCCCAGCGCCGGGATCACAACGGCTGGCAGCGCCAGCAGAACCGTCGCCAGTGCATGCCAGGGGCTTACTGGCAACAATGTCGGCGCCGGCGCGTCAAGTGGCGCAAACCGCAAAAAGGAGACAGTCCAGGAGATCACATGCGCCAGCAACAACCCCAACGGCAAACCAGCCGCCCATGCCGCTGCGCCGAGCAGCAGCACTTCGCCGAGCGCCAGCCCCAGCACCTGCCAGCGCGAACTGCCGCGACTGCGCAGAATCGCCATCTCCTGCTGCTGGCGCGCAACGGTCATCCCGGCGACCTGGAGCACAAAGTACCCGATCACGACGAGCAATGGCACTGCAAACAGCGCCAGCGTGACAGTCAACACCCGCACCTGATCACGATGCCGCTCTAGCGCCTCCATTGGCGAGCGCACGAGTTGCGCGCCGGGCAAACGCTGCTGAATATCGGCAGTGGCAGTCACAATCCGCTCGCGTAGACGCTCGACATCGCTGCTGCGCACACTGCTGCCGTCGATCGCCGTGTACCACGCCGCCAATGTCACAAATCGCGCATCCGGCACATTCGCGATCAGGGCGAAACTTTCCTCGGGCACAAGGAAGACATCGCTATACGTCGATGGCGGCTGAAACCAGTAACTGGCGTCGGCATCCGCCGGTCGCCAGATGCCTGCGATCCGCACCAGCACATCGATGCGCGGTCCGCGACCGGTCGACTCGACCCGGTAGAGATCATCGATCAGCAGCGTGTTCTTCGCAGCGGTTGTTTCTGAAACCAGCACGTCGAGCGGTCCGTCGCCGGTGAAGGGACGCGGCAGATCGCCATCAACAATCTGGATATGCCGTTTGATGCCGCTAAGGAAGCCGATGCGGGCAAACAGAACTTCTCGCCCCGCACTGTCGGGAAACCCGACGCGCAGTTTTTCGGTGGCGGCGAAACGTACACTCGGCGGCGCGGGCAGGTCGATCTCCGCTGCTGGCAGATTGCCCGCCAGTTCATCCGCCAGCAGGTACTTTTGCCACGAAATCGACGGATCGGACGCGCCGCCGTAGCGATAGACCACGGCGAACGGCAGCGGTAGGTCAGCAACTGCGCGTTCGGCGAGCGCCGCCAGCAAAATGCGGTACCCCGACGCTTCGGCGTAGACTGGAATGCTGACCACCATGCCAACTGCCGGCGCCATGCCAGACCAGACCGCCGGCGCAAGCTCGAAGTGACTCGGCAACCGTCGCCAGATGACCGGGGGGGGAAACGAGAGGGCAATCGTGGGTCGACGCAGCATACTGTTGTCTGCTTACTCCCGCGCCGCACTCACTGTGTGGCGCAGGGCGCGAAAGCGTTCATGGGCGCCAGCGAGGGTCGTCGGAACAAGATCATACTGTTCGCCAAGCGTTTCGAGATAATCAAGGACGGCTTCCAGCGTCCGACTATGTTTATCATTGTCATTGTCATACGCCGGACGATTATCGGATGTGAAACAGAGTGCACAGAACGACGCGGCATCCTTGATCATACGCTCGATGGCGCGCTCAATCACTGGTTGGTGCAGCGCCTCAAATGTTCCAGCATCGATCCGCAACTCATACGGTTGATTGGTGATCTGTCGCTGATCCGGGTCAGTTGTCACCGGCACGTCGAGGAACGGCAGGTCGCCGATACGCTCGTGGTGCTGAGCATCGACGTAGCGTGGGTGATGTGCCACGTGCCTCCAATTCACCCCAATACGCGGCAGCACAAAACCGGGCTGTGCAATCGAACCCTGACGAAAGCCGAGTTCATAGAGCAGGCGATAGGTAGCGTCGCTCGCCGAATGTTTGCAGGGGCGAAATGAGCGTGGACGAACGCCGATGGCGTCGGCAAAACGCTCGGCTGCGTCGTTGATCAACCGGCGTTGCACATCTGGCGCAAGCGTGCCCAGGAAATTGCGGTATGAACCGCTCTCCGCCTGCAACGGATTGACATATAGCCCAAGTTCGACGCCGCGCCCGGCAAGCTCCTCAAGCAGCGGCGTATGTTCCACTGCGCACTGTGGCGCAACGAATAACGTTGGCGGATATCCTGCGCGAAGCAGACGATTGCAATACCCTTCAATCGCGCGCGCGCTTTGTTCCCAGGAGCGTGGTCCTTCCTTCGAAGCACGGATCGCAATGCTCTCACAGTCCAGCGTAAAAAGGACGTGGATTGTCAGCCGTGTTGCCATCGGCGCAACCACTCTTCAAAATACAAATGTTCTAGTCTGCTGCCATGTCTGATAGCACGTGCCTTTTCGGACAGGGATCGGGATCCGCGGCGCCTGTCGGGGTTTTACCACAAATATATACGTTCAAAATAGACAATTCGCTCGCTTTGGTTATCGAATGTTAACGATTATATCTCAAAAGCATATTGCCAAACTCGATCTTCAATGGTATATTCTCTACAAATCCCACCGATGGAAACCAACAGTGGCGTTGAGCGTGCTGACATGATGCACGTATCAACACTGTCGACCCTGCAACGCCACAGTGTCGTGATCCCCAACGACGCCTCTTTGCAACGACGCACGAACTGCCTGAGCAGCGTCAAGACAGTATTGGGAGTCGCAATCAGTTGTCTATAGGGAGCGGTTGCACTGGCACTGCAATAGCTATCCCGGCGATAATGCAGCCCGGTGTCTGACAGATTCAGTTCAGGCAACAGGCGATCCCCACGCCGCTGGCACCGGCGGGGGATCGATTGCAGCGGCGGCGTGAGCGCCGATGCGGTGGCATTATATCACATGTCCCCCTTCCTGCTCATGTCGTCAGACTAATGTTCGATGCACTCTGGATCGCTGCCGGGGTCGCACAGCGGCGACGTGAGCGCCGGTGCATGTCCTTCGCCTACTCTGCACCTGTTCCGCCGTCGCTGCTCGCCCGGCGCAGTCCTCGTTCGCGTATTCACAACCGTCCGGTCTGCGTTCACGCGCAGGATGTTGCGCGTGTTTCAATGGAAAGGAGCAGAACAATGCGACAGGTCGCTTTTTACGGCAAGGGCGGGATCGGCAAGTCCACCACACAGCAGAACATCGCAGCCGCGCTGGCATCAATGGGATACCGGTTGATGGTTGTCGGGTGCGACCCTAAGGCAGATTGCACCCGTCTGCTTCTCCGCGGCGTGCGCCAGCCGTCGGTGCTCGACACGCTGCGCGACGTCGGTCCCGAAAACATGAAACTTGAAAAGGTAGTCGTGCAGGGATACGGCGGCGTCAAATGCGTCGAGTCGGGCGGACCTGAACCCGGTGTCGGTTGCGGCGGACGCGGAGTGATTACCGCTATTCAAACCCTCGAGACCTTGGGCGCATACAAGGACGATCTGGATTATGTCTTCTATGACGTCCTTGGCGATGTGGTCTGCGGCGGGTTCGCCATGCCGATCCGCGAGGGGTATGCCGAGGAAATCTACATTGTCTGTTCTGGCGAGTATATGGCGCTCTTTGCGGCGAACAACATCTGCAAGGGGATCAAGAAGTTCGCAGAACGTGGCTACGCTCGCCTTGGCGGGTTGATCTGCAACTCGCGCCTCGTCGAAAACGAGCGGGCGCTAGTTGATGAGTTCGCTCGCCGTCTCAACACGAAGATGATCCACTTCGTGCCGCGCAGTAAAGACGTGCAACGCGCCGAGATCAACAAGAAAACCGTCATCGACTACGACCCTGAACTGCCGCAGGCGCACGAGTACCGTGAACTGGCGCGCAAGATCGATGAGAATGATGAGTTCACTATTCCTACCCCGATCACGCAGGACGAACTCGAGGATCTGATGCGCGAATATGGAATCGTGGATTAGCGGCGCGTCAGCGTCATGGAGGCTCCAATGGACGCTTCATCCGCCGGATCGTGTCAGGGCGTCTGTTTTCCCAATATCGACCTGAGCACGCATCCGTGTTACAGCCGTGCAGCGCATTTCCGCTTCGGACGCATCCACATTCCGGTGGCGCCGCGCTGCAACATTCAGTGCAACTACTGCATCCGCAGGTACGCCTGCCCGAACGAAAATCGTCCTGGCGTCACCATGCGGGTGGTGTCGCCCGATGAGGCGCTGCAAACCGTGCGCCATGCCGTCGCCCGCGACCCGCGCCTGCGCGTCCTTGGCGTCGCCGGTCCGGGCGATGCGCTGGCAAATAGAGCAACGCTCACTACATTCGAGCGTGCACGCGACGAATTTCCGCACCTGATCCGCTGTCTCTCGACCAACGGCTTGCTGCTGCCGGATCAGATCGATGCCATCGAGCAGGCTGGCATTACCACGCTGACCATCACGATCAATGCAGTTGACCCGGCAATCGCTGAGCAGATATACGCTCACGTGCGGTATCGCGGCAAGACCTATCGCGGGCGTGAGGCATGCACGCTGCTTCTGCGCAATCAACTGACCGGTCTGCGTGAAGCGGCGCTGCGCGGGATGGCGGTTAAGGTCAATTCAGTACTGATACCAGGCGTCAACGATCATCACCTGATCGATGTCGCGCGCACGGTCAAAGATCACGGCGCGTACATCATGAACATCATCCCGCTCATGCCCCTGGCAAAGTTTGCCCACCTGCCGGAACCTTCACCTGCACTGGTCAATCGGGTGCGCGACGAGTGTGCGAAGGTCATTGAGCAGTTTCGTAACTGCCAGCGGTGCCGCGCCGATGCTATCGGCGTGCCGGGCGAGGAGGGGTGCGGCGTGGGAGATCGAGTCTGTATTCCGAAGTTTCTGGCGCAGCGGAAGGAGAATCACCATGCAGTTCAAATGCAATCAGACCCTGCCTGAGCGAGCGAGTCATATCGCGATTAAGGGACCGGGCGGAAAGTGTCAGCGCGGCGATGGCACCGCCTGTTTCATTGCCAACAACGTGGCAACCACGCCCGGCGATATGACCGAGCGCGGCTGCACCTACGCTGGCTGTCGCGGCGTCGTCGGCGGACCGGTCAAGGACGCTATTCAACTGACCCACGGACCGATCGGGTGCGCGTTCTTTTCCTGGGGCTACCGTCCGCACCTCGCCGACAGCGATTTTCACATGAAGTACACTTTCGTCACCGATATGAACGAAACCAACATCGTCTTCGGCGGCGAGAAAAAGCTGCTTCAGTCGATCATCGAAGCCAATGCCGAGTTTCCAAACGCGAAGGCAGTGTTCGTCTACAACACCTGTTCCACGGCACTGATCGGCGACGACGGGCGTGATGTCGCCAAACAGGCGGAAGCAATCATCGGCAAACCGGTGGTGTTCTTCGAGTGCGAAGGGTTTCGCGGCGTCAGCCAGTCGCTGGGGCACCATATCGGCAACGAGACGATCTTTCGCCAGTTGGTCGGCTCGGTCGAGCCGGAGGGCGATTTCAGCCGTTCGATCAACATCATCGGCGACTACAACATCAAGAATGACATCCGCACCTTCGAGTATCTCTTCGAGGCGCTTGGCTTGCGGATCATCGCCCGTTTCACCGGAAATGTCTCAGTGGACGACCTGAAGATCATGCACAAAGCGGCGCTCAATATCGTGCACTGCCAGCGATCCGCAACATATATCGCCGACATGATGAAGGAGAAGTATGGCACGCCGTACATCAATGTCACGCTTTGGGGCATGAAGAATATGGCAAAAGCGCTGCGCGACACTGCCGCGTTCTTCGGGCTTGAAGCGCGCGCCGAAGAAGTGATCGCCCGCGAAGTGGCGCGCATTCAACCCTACATCGACGCCTATCGTCAGCGCTTGCAGGGAAAGCGCGTCTTCATCTACCAGGGCGGTCCGCGCGTCTGGCACTGGATCGAACTCCTGCGCGAATTGGGCATGGAGACCGAGACGGCGGCCACAACTTTCGGACACACAGATGATTACGAGAAGATATTCAACCAGATCGCTGAAGGCGCGCTGGTCATCGACAACCCGAACGTTCCCGAAATCGAAGAAATCCTGACCCGTCGCCGCCCCGACCTGTTCATCTCAGGCAACAAGGAGCGATACCTGGCATACAAACTGGGCGTGCCGTTCGTCAACGGGCATACCTACGACACCGGACCCTACGCCGGTTTTGTGGGCATGGTCAACTTCGCGCGCGATATTGATAAAGCCCTGCATGCACCGGTCTGGAACCTCGTGCATCGGTACGCTCGACCTGCACCCGCTGCCCGCTACGCAGTCCACGGTTCTGAGGAGGTGGAGTCATGACCAGCTGTCTGACCCTTCAAGAGCGCGCCGTCGCTATCAACCCGACCCGTTCCTGCGCACCGATTGGGGCGATGCTCGCCAATTACGGCATTCACGGCGCCATCACCATCAACCACGGCTCGCAGGGATGCGCCACCTACCCACGTCACCAGATGTCACGCCACTTCCGCGAGCCGGTCGAGGTCGCCACCACCTCACTCACTGAAAAGACAACAGTCTACGGCGGCAAGCAGAACCTGCTCGCGGCGCTCAAGAATGTCTGGGAACGCTTCCATCCGACCATGATCATGGTCTGTTCGACCTGTCTCTCAGAAACAATCGGGGACGACATTCCTGCGATCATCGATGAGTTTCTGGACAAACACCCAGACGTTAAGATCCCGATCCTTTCCGTCAAAACTCCGTCGTATGTCGGCAATCACACGACTGGCTTCGACAACTTTCTCAAAGAGATCGCCCTTAACCTGCCAGATCGCCGCAAGAAGAAAGGCGAAACCAACGGCAAGATCAACATCATTCCCGGCTGGGTCAACCCCGGCGACATCCGCGAACTGAAGCATATGCTGCGTGAGATGGGGTTGCACGGACTGTGGATCACCGACTATTCAGAGACCCTCGACGGCGGCTATTACAACCCGCGTCCTCATTTCCCGCGCGGCGGCACGACCGTTGAGGAACTGCGCAGCTCGTCGAAGTCGCTGGCGACAATTGCGCTCCAGCGCTACATTGGCGGCGAAGCGGCGCGCATCTACGAACGACGCTATAACGTGCCCGCCCACGTGTTGACCATGCCCATCGGGCTGAAGAATACCGATGCTTTTGTCAACACGCTGATCGAGATCACCGACCATACAATCCCTGAGTCGCTGGAGGTCGAGCGCGCCCGCCTGCTTGATGCGCTGGTCGATGCGCATATGTACACTACCGGACTGCGGGTTGCACTCTACGGCGACCCTGACCTGCTCGAGGGGTTGGTCGGGCTGATCGCCGAAATGGGTATGACCCCGGCATACATTTTGACTGCTGCCGACAATCGCCCCTGGGGAGAACGTATGGTCGAACTGACGGAAGAACTGGGGGTTGAGAGTGAGATCATTCTCAAGGGTGATCTGCACGAATTGCACAAGCGCATCAAGCAGCGACCGGTTGATCTGCTCATCGGGCACTCGAAAGGCAGGTTCATCGCCGAAGCCGAAAACATTCCGCTGGTGCGGGTTGGATTCCCGGTTGAAGACCGCTTCGGGCATCATCGACGATCAATTGTCGGTTACAACGGGGCGATTGCGCTGGTCGATGAGATCACCAACACGATCTTTGAGCGCCGCGCAACAACCATTGTGAGTAACACCCTGATCGAAACCGGCGTCGAGGGACCGACCTCAGTTCCAATTGCGCTGCGCAACGGCGCAACGGCGCGCGGGTAGCCGGATAACAGAGCGCCGCCGACGCTCCCGGCAACGGTGGCGCCCATGCGTCGTACAGGGGAAGGTTGTTCTGGCAGGTTTCTCCGTTCCATATCGAGCATCATGACCGACCGCAAACGATCACCGGATATGCGCACAAACGGGCGCAGGCGTCTGGCAAGAGCGATCACGAATGAAAGGATCATCCAGATGGACGACGTATACGGCTGTGACGAAACGGTGGTCAACGGCAGCGATCCGACGATCCTTACCCATGGCGATTACCTGCTCATCGATCACGAAACGAATACCCGCTACATCTACCGTCGCGCTGCCGACGATGCACCGCTTCACCCGCTCGTCAGCCGGATCAGGCACGGCGAGGTCATCTACGTGCTCGCATGGATTGAGGAAGAAGGTTGAGATGTTCTGCCATTACAACAGCATGGACGGGAGATGAGGGGAAAGGTAGGTCTTTGAGTATATAATCCGCCGTTGCCACTGTCGCAGAGCGTCGAACTTGCGCGACGTGCGCTCGACCTCTTGCCGACCGGCGGCATGCCGCTGGCAGCGGCTCTCCTGGCAGCCATCGACGTGGCACAACAGGCACGCGTATGCAGCATCAGGCAAAAGGTGCCGGTGTTGCTGACCGACAGGCGGGCGAACATCGGGTGGCGCGCCAGGCGTGAAGAGGTCACCGAAGAATTGCAAACGATCAGTCGCGCGGTAGTAACAGCTAGCATTCAGACAATTGCCGTTAATACGCAGCGAACGTATCTGAGCTGGAGCAAGGTGCGCAAACTCACCGAACGGCTCGCTGGAGAATACACGTACCTCTCTAATGCTCAGGGCGAGTAGATCGCTACGCTGGCAGCGTATCAGGTCAGAGGTTAGATTTGGTTCACTTTGACCTTCCACCTTCCACCGGCAACAGGCAACCCTTTGCTGGCAGGCGTCCCTATGTGCAACCTTCCACCTTCAATCCCTCTCGCCTCACGCCTCATGCCTCGCACCTCATAGCGCATCCAGCACTGGGTGCGCCTTTGAGCGTGCAATAATTGCATGGCGTTCCACCTAAGGGCGCGTCTGCCGCTCGCACTGCCCTGCAACTTCGTGCCCGCGCATCAGACTGGCAAAGACCCACAGCGCCTGCAAGATATTGTGTCGTCCGAGAGACCAGACGCCCTGAAGATAACTAAGCGCTGCATAGACCGTCGGTTCATTGATAGTGCACCAGGGATTGCAGAGATCGCCCAGTTCTTCTCGATGGACATACGGTGAGCATTCGTCCCAGGCGTGGCAGCGCGATCCAGGTCGCCCTCCACGTCGCGCCACCATCCGCAGGCATCGCCGGGAACGTCGCCGTGCCAGCAGTGCTTCTGCTGCTCCCAGACCCACCACTGATTATTGGTGTTCCGCCCTTCGACCTGATGCACACTGGCGGCGATTCCCCACGAGAAGCCTGACAGAAAGCGGAGCGGCTCAAGCAAGCGGGTGTACTGACGGGTATGTGAAGAAAGACCAAGATCGTACAGAACCGTCATACGCATGATGTGTCGTCCTTGCTGTTTTTCTTCCCCACAGCATACCAACGGTGCGGTACGAGAGGTTACGGGTTCCGAGCACATTCCAGGGCGAAACCATGCGGTCAATCGGTGACTGTCCGAAAATAACATTTCTGAAAGATTACAAGGTCCAGTATGGTGAAAAATTTGTCAAACTCGCTTAACTCAGGCTTAAGTCCTGAGTCGTACTCTCAAGATACGGCATCAATCAGCGAATACAGGTTCGTTAGACCGTCGATGCACCTTGCCGTTGTGCAATCGCTTTTGGGGACATCAGACAGGCGCTGTCTTCCTGTGTGATTGCTCAGTGTGCGACTGGCGCAGTTGCGTCTGTTCGTTGTGCAGTCGAATCCACTTTTGGAAAGGAGTGTGTATGCTGTTCCGTCGTCTCGTCTCACTAGGGTTGCTCCTGGGAGTCGTGCTGTCCAGTCTTGGACTGATGCCGTGGAGCCGCGCTGAAGCGTCGTCTGCCCTGCCTCAGATTGCTTTTGCGCCAATTGGCACATACGCGACCGGGCTTGGCGCTGGCTCGGCAGAAACAGTCGCCTTCAGTCGGATGCGGATGTTCGTCACCAACAGCGTCAACAACAGTCTCGATATTGTCGACATCAGGAATCCGGCAAATCCAACCCTGATCAGACGTATCGACCTGTCGCAATACGGCGCCGGACCGAACAGCGTGGCAGCACGCAACAATCTTGTGGCGGTCGCGGTGGAGTCCAGTCCCAAAACTGACCCTGGCAAAGTTGTATTGTTCGACCATAACGGACGCTTCCTCAACCAGTATGTGGTTGGTGCATTGCCTGATATGCTCACCTTCTCGCCGAAGGGCGATTTCATCCTGGTAGCGAATGAGGGAGAACCAAGCGATGATTACACGATCGATCCCGAAGGATCGGTGAGCATCCTCCCGATCTGGCAGGGCGCACGGAGCATGCCACAGGAGAATATTAAGACGCTGACGTTCCACTCGTTCGAGAAGGGTGGTCGCTGCGAAGCGGACATCGACCCGCGCGTGCGTATCTTCGGACCAACCGCCGGTCTGGACAACCCACGCCGCGTCTCACAGAACCTGGAGCCGGAGTATATTGCCTTCTCGCCAGATGGACGGTTCGCATACGTTACAATGCAAGAGAACAATGCCGTCGGCGTGATTGATATGCGCCTGGAGGAGTTTGTCAAGATCATCTACCTTGGCGACAAGGATCACAGTCTGCCCGGCAATGGTTTCGACGCCAGCGACCGTGACAACACGATCAATGTCACGACCTGGCCCGTGTACGGTCTCTATCAGCCCGACTCCATCGCCACCTTCCGCGTCCGTGGCAAAACCTACCTGATCACCGCCAATGAGGGGGACGCACGTGACTACGCTGGCTTCTCGGAGGAGATCCGCGTTGGCGCTTCAGAGTATCGCCTCGATCCGGTCGCGTTCCCGAACGCCGCCACACTGAAGCAGAATACGAACCTGGGCCGCCTGACCGTCACCAACCAGAATGGCGACACCGATGGTGATGGCGATTTTGACAGAATATATGCGTTTGGTGCACGTTCGTTCTCAATCTGGAACGATAAAGCCGAACTGGTGTGGGACAGCGGCGATCAACTGGAGCAGATCACTGCGGCGATCTATCCAGCGTTCTTCAACTCGGATGGGCCCGGAACCACCTTTGATACGCGCAGTGACAACAAAGGTCCAGAACCAGAGGCGGCGGCGGTTGGCGTCATCGATGGTCGCACCTATGCCTTCATTGGTCTAGAGCGTATTGGCGGCGTCATGATCTTCGATGTGACCGAACCGACCGCCCCCCGGTTTGTGCAGTACACCAACAATGCCGACTTTTTCCTGGGAACCGGAGATCGCAGTCCAGAGGTCATTACCTTCATTCCGCCCAATCTGAGCGGCAACGGCAAAGCGCGCTTCCTGGTCGCCAATGAGATTAGCGGCACAGTCACGATCTATGAGCAGACCGACCCGAATGGCGCAACAACGCTTACCCTACTGCATAACAACGATGGCGAGTCGTCGCTGCTGCCAGGTACCGCAGCTGGTGGACTGAGCGTAGGCAGTGCCGCAGCATTCAAGACGGTGATGGACCGCGAGATTGCGGCAGCGCGCCGTACCGGTAACAGCGTCCTGACGGTCTATGCGGGCGATGCTTTCCTTGCCAGTGCAACCCTGGCGTGTTCACTGCCGCCAAACCCGCCGACGACCCCAGTGTACGATGCAGTGGCGCAACGGCAGATGCAGTACGACGCGCACGTTCTCGGCAACCACGAATTCGACTTCTCACCCGATTTCCTCGAACGCTTCATTCGCGGCTTCCGCATCAATGGCGTGCTTAAGCAGCCATTCCTCAGCGCCAACCTCAACTTCGACGCTGAGCCTGGGTTCGCCGATTTGCTCGCCCCGGATGGGTTAATCATCGGTACGACCTCAAATGGTCGCGTCATTGCGCGCTCGATGCTGTACATCGACCCAATCAATGGTCAGCGCTTCGGCATTGTCGGGGCGACGACGCCGCTGCTGCCAACAATCTCATCGCCGCGCGGCGTGACCGCCACGCCGGATAACCCCAGCACCGCCGCAGTCGTGCAGCAGGAGATCGACCGACTCCAGAGCTTGGGTGTCACCAGGATCATTTTCGTCAGTCACCTGCAGAGCGTCGCCAATGATCGCGAACTCATTCCGCTCATTCGCGGCATCGACGTCGCGGTCGCTGGTGGGGGCGATGACCTGCTCAACAATCCGGCAATCGCCGACAGCATCGAGTTTCTCCCCGGTGAGACCCCGCTGGACCCGACCAATCCGAACAATCAGTATCCGGCACGGGTGATCGATGGTCAGGGGCGGACTGTCTATCTGGTGACCACCGGTGGCAATTATCGGTACCTTGGGCGTCTTGATGTCGTGTTCGATAGCGCCGGCGAGGTTGTAAGATTCAATCCTGATACTAGCTACGCGCGTCGCGTCATCATTAGGAATGCTGCCGCAGATGCCGCCGGTATCACCGACTCGGTCATCCCCGATGCTGGTATCGTCAACAGTGTCAATACACCAGTCAACGCCTGTCTCGCAGCCTTTGCCAATCCGATTGCCCGCAGCGAGGTGGTGCTGAACGTGGCGCGTGGCGTGTTCAGCAGCGGCGTCGTCACGGTGCGCGGTGTCCGTAGTTTCGAGACGAACAGCGGCAACCTGGTGACTGACGCTTTCCTGGCATCCTACGATCGCTACGCTAGCGGTTTCGGTCTACCGCCGCGTGGACCGAGCAATCTGGTCATTGCTGTTCAGAATGGTGGTGGCATGCGCCAGACGGGCACCACGTCGGCTGGTGTGCTTCCTCAGGGTGGGACGGTTCCGGGACCGATCACCCGCCAGAACACGCTTGATCTGCTAGCGTTCCTGACGAACATCACCACCGTGGTCAATGATGTCACACCGCAGGAGCTCAAAGCGATCCTTGAGCGCTCGGCAGCCGTGCCCGGCGGCGGTCAGTTCCTCCAGATCGCTGGCTTCACAGTCACCTACGATCTCACCCGTCCTGCGCAGGTCGTCACCCCGCCGCCGCCTGGCGAGCAGGCGGGCACGATCGTCGTACCCGGCGAGCGCGTCCGCCAGGTAATCTACACCGGCGGCACCAGCGACCCTGCCGATGATGTAGTGCTCATCCAGGACGGCGAAGTCGTTCCTGGCGCGCCGAACGTTCGGATCGTCACCAACAGCTTCACGGCAAGCGGCGGCGACAACTATGCGGTCTTCGAGGATATTCCGGCAAGCCGCAAGATTCTGCTGCCCGCGACCTACGAACAGGCGCTGGTTGAGTATCTGCTGACGTTCCCATTGGCGGAAGGACTGCCGACCATCCCAGCGAGCGATCCGCGCTACGCGGCGAATGTCAATCAGCGCATCTTTGGCATCCCGCTTGCGCCGTAGGATGACTGTGGGGAAGGAAACGCCGCTGCCTGTCGGTTGACAGGTAGCGCTCAGGAGCAACGAAGGATGGCGAGCGCTCGCCGTCCTTCGTCTCATCGTTGAGTCATCTTACACAAAGTCACAAATACGTTCGCACTTTCAAACTTCCCCCTCGTGCCTTCTTCCTTCGCGCTGCTCGCCCCTGCCATCGCCTCCGCTGCCGATCCGGGCGCTGCTGCGCCGCTACATTGCCTCGCGCCTCATCCCTCTCACACATTGAACACATGCTCATTCTCGTGCATAAGGTCGTCAATGCTGCGGAACTCAATGTAATCATCTCGCAGCAATGGCGTAGACCGATGAGCAGACGGCGGATGCTGAAATCGATGCGGTGATCGCCAGCGGCGAAGCGATCGCGCCCAAACTCGCCCTGCAGGTCGATCACCAGAATGTCCATACTGCTGCGCCGAACCTGCACTACTCAGATTGAGCGACTGTCCGATGGGAAAACCGTCGTTACTATCGGCGAGGACCTAGCCTTGCGAGTATGGGATGGTGCAGGCGGGCGCGAACGCGCGTGCTGGCGCGTGACGCTAGCGAAAACGATTCATGGCGGGCTGGCTGCCTACCCTTACGGGAGGTATGTCGCAGTGGCGTGCGATGACGGCTTCGGGCGCGTGGTTGATATTGAGACCGGCGCTGTTGAATTACTGCTGATTGGCCATCAGAACCGCATCTGGGGCATGGCGGTCTCGCCTGACGGGCGCCTGATCCTCACGACCGGCAGTGATCGCACCGCGCGGCTGTGGGATGCAACCACCAGCGACGTGGTTCATCTGCTGATCGGTCATACCGACCTGGTGGTCGGCGCGAGTTTTTCACCCGATGAGCGCTATGCCGTCACCGGCAGCGATGACGGGAGCGTGCGGTTCTGGGATGGAACAACTGGCACGGAAATGCAGCGCCTGGTGGATCCGCGCTTCCCAATGGTTTATGCCGCAGTCAGCCCGAATATGACGCAGGTGCTGACCGGCAGCGCCGACGGCAGCGTGCGCTGCTGGGATCTCGCCGGTGGCCGCGAGATCTGGCGGGTTGCCGGGCACCATGGCTATATCAATGGCGCGCGGATCTCCGCTGATGGAACCCTGGGCCTGACCGCTGGCCAGGATCGGACGGCGCGATTGTGGAACATGGCGACCGGCGAGGAACTTCGGCGGTTTACCTGGCACACCAGCGCAGTGCATGGCGCATTGTTCGCGCCGGATAACCGCCACATTCTGACCTGTAGCGGCGATAGCATCGCGCGCCTCTGGCATCTCGACTGGCGCGATGCAGCAGCGCACCTGCGTAGCCGCCTGCTGCGCGATTTCACCGATGATGAACGAGCGCAGTATGGCATCAGCGCTGGACCGTGAGCGAGTCGGTGAGGCCAATTATCCGCCGCCAGGTCCATACTGCAGCCGCTCTTTCGCGGTCAGTTCGCGCAATAACCGGTGCCGCAACGCATCCATCGCCGCCCGATGATCGATGTGCCAGCAACGAATGGCGCCATCGGCGCCAGCAGTCAGCACACGCATTCCGTCGGGCAGGAACGCCACGCTGCCGAACGCACCCAGCGGTCCCTGATGACTGACAAAGCGTCGCACCTCGCGCCCATCGGCGACGTTCCACAACCGCGTCGTGCCATCAGCGCTGCCGCTCAACAGGAGATGTCCATCGGGCGAAAAGGTCACACTCTGCACCGCCGCCGTATGCCCGCCGAGGATGCGGATCCGATTCCAGCCTTGATCGCCAGAGTCGAGGGAACGCTGGTGGTGGGCAAGAAGGGGCTGAGTATCTTGCGCCGGGAAGCCAGTTCTATCGCGCGCCTGAACAGGCGGAGTTGCCGATCGAAGTACGGGTTGATGTTGATAAGAACGACTCGCGGCGCGTCTACAAAGGGAAGCAAAATTACGCGCATTGATCCGCAGACTGACTGACGTTGAGCGACCTCTTCTCTGACGATACCCGCGACCCTGAACGTTCATCAACATTCAAAATCCTGAAGATCGAGCATGATCGTCATGAGTAAGTATACCCTCGAACTCGACCGCCCGATCAATAGCACGCGTTGCGGCAATATGCAGGGGCAGATCACATGCGGCACCGGGTTCCAGACCGATGGTTTCAGTCTGGGCGCGCTCCTCTACGATAAGGAGTATGGGATCCGGCAGGGAAAAGGATCGCACTGATAGACGATGCCACAATCACTCTCTGGTGCGGGATTGATAGTAAGTTGCGGTTGGCGCGATTGTTGGTGGGGCATGCCGGGTTCGTAAGCGATGCGGTGTTTGTTCCAGAGAGCACGCTTCTGGCATCCGTCGGGCATGATGGCGCACTCTGTCTCTGGGACACAGGCGATGGCAAAAACATATGACCCTTGTCGCCTCGCTGGTGATATTGCCGCTACTGTTGCCGACGCCAACCGACTTCCCACCAACCGATACCCCAACGCCGCCGCCGCTTCCAATCCGGCGCGTGACACCTCCACCCACAAATAAGCACACACGTCCCCGTCAGCACATCACGCCAGCGCACCATCACTCCTGTCACGTTGACGCCCGATGCTACGGCCACACAATGTACTCAACCGCCAGGATTGGCAGGGTTGGACGGATCGACCGGTGCGCCGGGCGGAGTCGGGGTAGCGGATGGCGCCGACACCCCGGCAGACAGATCGGTCTCAGGCGACCCGCTCATAGCAGACAGATTGGTCTCAGGCGACCCGCTCATAGAGGCAGCAGGCGCGTTTGGTTCAGGAAGCGTATCAGAGTGGAGATCGCCAGATGGTGCAGGTACGTCAGGCGACCCGTCTCCAGAGACCGCAGGCGCGTTTGGTTCAGGAAGCGTATCAGAGTGGAGATCGCCAGATGGTGCAGGTACGTCAGGCGACCCGTC
>JAGHYV010000096.1 GCA_017743475.1 Roseiflexus sp.
GCGGGCGTCTCGCCCGCAGACAGCAGTGTGACGCCTCCTGGGTGCGCGGGCATCGTGCCCTGGGTCGCCTCATGAGGGTGGGATGCCCGCCTGGGTGCGCGGGCGTCTCGCCCGCAGACAGCAGTGTGACCCATCACGGGACATGGTGCGCGTTCTCGCACCGCCTGGGTGCGCGGGCGTCTCGCCCGCGTGAGCAGTATGACTAAACGACGCCATCTGAACGAGACCGGTAAGCGCCGTTCCCGATCAGACGCAGAAGTGTGAGCTTCTGCCGAACGTCCTCCATTCATCGTCGCCATCGGCGAATGGTGTACACAATGGCGACAACGGCAATTGATGGCAGGAGCGCAAGCGCCAGAACCGGCAGCGCCGCTGTCTCCCAGCGTGGCGGACCGGTAATCGGTGGCGCTGTTGCCACATCTTCTGGAAGGGGGGTTGGCGTTGGTGGAACAGGGGTCGCCGTTGGCGTTGCCGTGGGCGCAGCGGTTGGAACAGGGGTGAACAATGGTAGCGGCGCCGTTTCCGGCAAGCCGAGCGAACGCGAACTATACCAGACGCGGTAACGCGCGCGATCACTCATATAGCGATCCTCCAGGCTGCGCGTATACCAGACTGCGTGGAGTCGATTTCCATTCGAAACTGCAAGCGCCGGCCACTCCGGGAAGAGGTCATTTGCTACAACCACTTCAGGGGCGCTCCAGCGCGATCCATCCCACGTCAGGTGTAGCAGCGCTGGCGGCGGCGATAGATCAGGAATGATGTTCGTCTGCGTTGTCAGATACCCCACCATCAACAGATGCACCTGACCGGCGCCATCGGTTGCCATGGTGTACTGGTCAAGATTGTTTCCCTGCGTATCACGGGCAATAACTCCGGGAACCCGCTCTGGCGGACTCCACGTATCGCCACCATCGCGTGAATATTGATAAAACACGTCACCTTTCAGCGTGCGATACACGACAATCGGAAGATCGCCTCCAGCAATTCCCAACGTCGTCTGCTGCACTGCATCGCCGGGAACGGTGAAATAGACGGGTGGGCGCCATGTTGTGCCTCTATCATCGGAACGCCGGTAGACCCCATGCTTCGGCTTTCCCTGACCAGCGTACCAGTCAAAACCCTGATCCCACACGACATGCACCCGATCATTGCTGTCCACCTTGACCTGCGGCCGGTTATCGCCGTATGGCGAGTTCGAGAGGTTTACCGGTTCCGACCAGGTATCGCCGCCAGTGTCAGAGAAGCGATAGAACAGATTTGCGCACCCGGAACATTCCGGACGTGGTTTCCCTGGCGGATCGGGAATCCCTTGCGACCAGAAGGCATGCAACCGTCCTCGTTGATCAACGCCGAGCGCCGTGTAGTACGTGCCATCACCGCTTACGCTGCGCGGTTCCGACCAGGAGACGGCGCTGAATGCCTGATCCCAGGGAGCACTCGTATGGCGAATGCGCGTTCCAGTGCGCATCAGTACGTGCAGTCGCCCGTCGCGGCTCATCACAATACTGTTACGCACCGTGAGACCGCCAAACGCAGTGACTGCCACGTTGTTCACTGGCGACCAAACACCATCGCGCAACTCACGGTACATGAGCAAGTCGATGCTCCCACTGCTGTCCGCAGTTGTTGCGATGCCGCTGTACCAGACGATGTGGACGCTCCCTTTTGGACCGGTGGCAATACTGGGGAACCAGGATGATCCATAACGGATCTCCTTCCCATTGGCAGCTGGAGTGGGAAACGGTTGCAGCGATGCATCCGAAATGCCCGGCACCGGCGGCGACACCTCGAACGGCGTCGTCCAGCCACTCTGCTGTGCGTACACGTCGGTGAAAGGCTGCAAAAGCCCGACAATCAGCACGAAGCCGGTTATCCAACAGAACAGACGCTTCATACTACCTCGCCCACAGTCTCGCCAGCGTGTTGACGATTGATAAGTTGCCTGAGACTGATAAGGACACCGACAAAAATCCAGCTATACACGGTATACCTATAGCCGGTAATCGTTTGATTGTACGCAAACGGCAGAATCCAGTCGCCGAAGAACATTGACGCCTGCGCCCCGATCCAGCCACTTGTCGCCGTCAGTGCCAGCGTCTTGAGAAAACCAGGCGGCGCCTCTCGAAACAGGCGCAACCCTTCAGTAGTGCTCACAGCGGCGAACCAAAGCCAGATAAGACTTCCAACCAACCCAAACTGTGCAAGAATATCCAGATAGTTGTTGTGTGTAGAGCGCGCATCATAGGGGTAGTATGTCATATAATAAGGAGCATACCCCGCCGGTCCGGTGCCAAAAAGCCAGTGGTCGCCAACAACACGCAGGTTGATCTCCCACATTCCAATACGCCCATCCGCTCCTTCGTTTATCTCTGCTTCGACCATTCGGTGGAAAAACTCTTGTTGTGTGTAAACCAGCATCGAAACAGCAACCAGAAGCACAAGAAACCATCGCCACGAACGAAGAAGGGTCGCCGCAAAAATTCCAATCACCGTCGGAACCCATCCAGATTTCCATAGAAGGTTAACCAAGATCGTCTGGTAGAGATTCAAGCCAATCAGCGTCAGAAGAAGCAGTCTCCAGTGCCATTTCAGGCCGGGATGAGCAATAACTAGCGCATATGCTGGAACGACTGTCCATAATCCCCACAACCCTCTGTCATTGAGAAAGCCGTGGCGTATCGAAAAGACCTGGCATAGTGTCATTATCGAACCAAAGAATAAAAAACATCCAACAATATACTTAAGCCGCTGCTCACTCCGGACAAAGTTACCGATCAAGAGTGCTGCGCCAATAGAAATAAAGTAGGTTAAGAGAGATGCAACCTGGACGACTTCAAAGTTCTTAAACAGACTCATGTTCAAGATGGGATCGCGCCAGACAACACCCCATACCAGCGAGATGGTGCACGCGATACAGAAGACCAGCATTGGGCGGTTCAGCGGCGACGGCGCCAGATGCCACGTTCCGCGCAGACCCATTGAAACGATCCATATGCCGCACAGCGTGAGCGCCAATATCGTCGCAGCTGGTATCTTGCTATGGGTACCAGTTGGCAGTTCAAAAGGGATCGCCAGAGCAGTTACCGGCAATGCCAGCACAGCATATTCAAATCGCCGACTGATCCACAGGATAGCGGGAATGGCAAGCAATGGACCGAAGATCAGCAGCGCGAGTCGCATCCGGTTGCCGATGATAATGTAACCCGTCGCTATGCTCAGCACCGCCGCTGCCAGCACCACCATCCCTACTATGATGCGACCGCGTGTAGCTGGCGCCAGACGCCGCCATATCAGGAAAGGATGCTCAATACGTGTAAGATTAAGCAACGTGCGCATCACGCAACCCTGCCTGATTAGTGGCGATAGATTGATACACAGCGAGCGTTTCACGGGCGCAGCGCTGCCACGAGAACGCTGCTGCTCGCTTGAGGCTGCGAGCGCTCATCTCGCGGCGTAATGCCTCGTCCTCGAGCAGGCGCGCCATCTCATGGGCGATTATCACTGGAAGTTCAGCATCCACCAGTATTGCGGCATCGCCAGCGACCTCTGGGATAGACGAGTTATTCGCAGCTATTACCGGCGTACCGCACGCCATTGCCTCCAGGATTGGCAGACCAAACCCTTCATACCGCGATGGGAATACGAAGAATAAAGCGGCGTTGTAGAGCATGATCAGATCATCGTTTGAAACATGGTGCAAAAAGCGGACATGCTCTTCAATGCCACACGCATGCGCCTGGTTTGCTATCGATTCTGCGAGCAAAGGATGCGTCCAGACAATAACAAGGTTGTGCCTTGTACGTATCGCTTCTGGCAGGAGCGCATAGGCATGCAACAGGGTCGCAATGTTCTTACGTGGATCGGACGAGCCGATCGCCAGGATGAAGCTTTCACGCAAGCCAAACTTTTGCTGTACAGCGTCGATAGCGTATTGCCGATCCAGCCTTTGATAGATCGCCGCTGCCGCTTCGTAGGTTACAAACACGCGATGAGCGGGAATACCGAGATGCTGCACGATCGCTGCACGTGCGTCCTGAGACACAGTTACCACGGCGCTCGCTCGCCTGGCCGCTGCCTTTGGCACATACTGGTAGTATATATCCATCAAGGAGCGCTTGAGTCGTTTTTGCTGTTGGGTGAAACGATGGGGAAACATCCAGATTGTGTCGTGAATAGTGACAATCAGCGGGCATGGAGCATACAAGGGGGCCGTCAGGCAGAGCGAGTGAAGCACGTCGATGCGATCACGTTTTGCATACATCGTCAGACCTATCTGTTCGCGCCAGGGCATACCGACGAACGGCGCCGTTCCCGGCACAATCCTCACGGTTGCATTCACTGCCGATAGTATGCGTGATTCGGGCGGACGGTCAACATACAGGACGTACTCATTGTCGGGATCGACTTCCAGCAATGCGCGAACTAACTGCTCGGTGTATGTTTTGAAACCGCCCGGTTGCGGATGGGTGAGAAAACGTGCATCTATTCCGATTCGCATGTGTATGCACCTCAGCGAACTGTAGGGACGCTCAATGCCTGCATTAGGATATGAAGATCGTGGTACGAGTCGACACGCCCCTTTATCCGTTCGATGACCGCTTTTCCGTAGAATGCGATGCGTAGCGCAGTGCTCAGCGCATATGCCTGGAATCGACCGTAATGTTTGGCATAGAATCGCAACTTACTGCGGTACAGCTCGGCTTTCATACGTATGCTGGCTTTCTTGCTGCTCTGTCCCCCAAGATGGATGATCGGCGCATCCGGTACGTAACAGACATCCCATCCGGCTTGACGTGCTCTGAAACACCAGTCGGTCTCCTCGGAGTACATGAAGTACCCCTCATCGAGATCGCCAATCTGTTCCACAGTTGTCCGACGGATCAGGAGTGCCGCGCCACCGACCCAGTCAACCGCGTACGCAGTGCTTCCATCAACTGTGCGATACGGTCGACGCACCCGCATATTGCGCCCCAGCAGTTCAGACCAGAACGACGGGAAGGCAGCCCATGACGGTTGAAGCGTTCCGTCCGCGTTGAGCAAATACGCACCCGCAATGCCAGCGCGCGGATGTGCATCCAGAAATAGCGCCAGACGCTCAAGCGCGCCTTCGCAAACAATGGTATCGCTATTGAGCAGCAGCAGATAATCGCCGCGACAGGCATGGATCGCCTGATTGTTCGCTGCGGCAAATCCTCGATTAGCAGTATTCTCGATCAACTGCACGTGCGGATAGCGGGCGCGCACCGCTGCAACACTGCCATCACTCGAAGCGTTGTCTACCACCCAGATATCATACGGGCGCAACGGAGGGTGAGCTGCTATTGATTCGAGACAATCGAGCAGAATATCGCGCGTGTTCCAGTTGACAATAATGATCGACAATGTGTTCATATCACGCATTCCCAATGCGCTGGAGTCCCGGTGCGACTCTCCGACGGCGCTCTGCAACTTCATTGATCAGATTGTTCATTCGCTCGCCGATGACACGCCAATCGTACAACTCGGCGACTCGACACCGCCCGGCTTCTGCAAGACGTGCACGCAACTCTGGTTGTGCCAAGACGCGCAGCGTGGCGTCAGCGAACGACTCTGGCGTGTCGGCGACTAACACATGGCGCTCATGCTCCAGCGCCAATCCCTCAATACCTTTCGACGTCGAAATGACTGGCGTGCCAAGCGCTAGGGCTTCCAGCACCTTCAGGCGCGTGCCGCTTCCTTCACGCAGCGGAACTACCTCGCACCACGCACGCGCTACCTCACCCCGAACGTCAGACACAAAACCTAGGACATCAACGCTGTCGCAAGATGGCAATGCAGCAAGTTGCTCCGGTTCAACACGTCCAGTGATACGCAGTCGAACGCCTGAGCGTCGTTGACGTATCTGCGGAAAGATGTCGCGCAGAAAATACTGTACTGCGTCCAGGTTGGCATGATAAGTGAGCGAACCCGGATAGATAAGCGTGTCAGGTTGCGGTTCGCCCCAATCGCCCATACATCCGCTGATGTCTGCACCGTTGGGTACCACGGCAAGGCGTGCTTCCGAAGGCGCCAGGCGGCGCACGAGATCGAGCTCCGCTTCAGAAACAACGCTACAGGCATCGAACGAGCGCAACAGATAGCGAACATAGGAACGTTGCTTTTGCCAGGTCAACCAGGCGCGTAACTTACCCGGCACGGAAGATGCCCGATACCAGGATGACAGTCCAACCAGTTCGGGATCGTCAAGGATGCGCGCCACGCCGGGGATCTTATATGCGTAAACGGCAGTCGCCAGTTCGATGGACAGAACAACGTCTGGCTTCAGCACTGCAGCCTGTGCGTGCACGACAGCGCTCCACTGCGAGTTCCATCGAACTCGCACGGACGCCGGTTGCACGTGCCACAAACTGGCGATCACATCACGGCGACGCGGGTTCCTTAGTGACGCCGACAGCGCCATTGCCGATGCGCATAGTTGATCGATTTCCTGGCGTTGTGAAGTGTTGGTGCCATCGTGGGTGAGCGCTACGAGATGGATGTCGTGATTGCGGGCAAGTGCACGCAGAAGATGACGAATCCGCAGTTTGATGCCATTGTCTGCCGGTTCGGGCCACCAGGATGTGAGTGCAAGGATGCGCATTGTTATTCCTTCAACGCCCCGCTTTCACAGTGGCAGAAGCGCGATACGCCATCTGGGCCGCCTGTTCATAACTCTCCAGAATGCGCTGCGCAGTCTTGCGCCAGCTGAACCGTGCCGCATGAGCGAAACCACGTTCGCGCCAGAGGAATGCTTCTGCCGGATTGGTCAGCAATCGCTCCAAATACTCGGCAAGGGTAGCATCATCCTCGGCATCCATCACCAGCGCTGCTCCCCCAGAAACCTCTGGCAGCGGTCCTCGATCCGAAACAATCACCGGTGCGCCGCAGATCATTGCTTCCAGCACGGGAATGCCAAAACCCTCAAACCATGACGGAAAGACGAATACCTCTGCCATGCTGTACAGGGCGATCAGGTCGGGGCGCGGCGGGTTGATCAGCAGCAGCGCGTTATCGTGCTCAACCGCCTCGAAGACTACTGGCAGCGGCGCGGGATGGCGCGAAAAGAAGACGATTCGATGGCTCTGACGCAGCGACGCTGGCAATCGCCGCCAGGCGCGCACCAGCACGCCGGGGTTCTTCAGCGCATCCGCAAGAACGAACGGCTGATCGATCCCATAACGCCGACGGACGGCGGTAAGGACGGCTTCGTCGCTCATCCGGCGCATATCCGGCGTCGGTGCGTGAGGAATGGGGACGATGCGCCGCGGATCGAACCGGCAGTACCGGAGAATATCCTGCTTTGCGTGCTGCGAAACGGTCAGGATCATATCGGCATCACGCAGCATTAACCGCGAACCGACATACAGATAGACCGTCATCGCCATTGAACGGAGTGTGCGCCGCGAACCGGAACTGAACAACGTCTCCCGGAGCGGCATGATTGTCAGCGCGTCGTGGAGCGTCACCACCACCCGCGCGCCGGGAACGCGAAAACCGTAGTTTGCCGGATAATGCACCACATCGAGGCGGTCGCGCGCCATTGCGCGCCGCAGACCAATGTAGTCCAGATACACGCTCGATTGCGGACCCCGGTACGGCAGCAATCGCAGCGTTACATGAGGCGGCAGATCGCTCAGTTCAAAAGGACATTTGGTGTCAGCGTAGAGAACGATCTCATGATCGGCAGCGATCGTGCACAATTCTGCGACGAAATGTTTGATATAAGTATGAACGCCGCCAACCAAACCGTGCGACAGATAGCGCACATCGATGCCGATCCGCATACCTCGCTCCTACTGCCCAATGACAACGTCGCCTTCATTTAGACCGCTAAGGATTTCCACCCGATCCGCTGTGGTCAACCCTGTCTCAACATCAACGCGCTCTGGGCGATCCCCACGCTGTACGAGCACGTAACTGCGTGAGTCAGCGCGAATGGCTTTTGGCGGCAGCCAAAGCACGCCTTCGCGCCGCGCCAGAACGACCGTCACTGTTGCCGTGTCTCCCGTCTCGAGTCGCAGGTCGGCTGGCTCATAGGCAATATGATAGCCACTCCGGGCCGCAGCGCTGTTCGAGCCGCCGCCGGGAATGCCGGTGACCGTGCCCTGATATGTCACACCCGGATAGCGTGCGAAGGAGATCGACACAGGTTGCCCGGCAACCAGCGGTACCGAACTGCTCGTGACCAGCACTTCCAGTGCATCAGATGCAACCGACGGATCCAGCGCGATGAAGGCCGGTTCTCCGGCGCGAATGACCGATCCAGGCGCAACATTTACTGCCAGAATGCGCCCACTGAACCCAGCGACAAGCTTGAGCGCCTCGATCTGACGCCGAATATTGTCAACCTCCCGTTTCGCTTCTTCGACTGCGCGCTCAAGTTGGGGATCAACACGAATATTGCTGCGCGCCTGCTCGACCGCCAGTTCTGCCACGGCGACGGCGCGCCGCGCTTCGGCAACTTTGAGCGGGTCGGGACCTTTGAGCAACTCGTCAAGCGCGGTTTGCGCCAGCATCACCTGCGCTTCGGCTGCCTGCACTGCAGCGATTTCGTTGTTACGTGCAGTATCGTACTCAATCTGGAGCCGCGCGACTTCTTCTTCCGCTGTGCGCAGCGCATCACTTGCTCTAACGAGACGTTCCTGCGCCCTGTGGTCAGCTTTATCCTGCCCTGCGGCGTGTGAAGCGGCGCTGAACTCCGCTTGGGCGGCGATCAGACGTTTCTGCGCCTGCTGAAGCGCAAGTTCGGCGCGCGTTTTGACTGCCGATGCATCATTGCGCGCACGGTCGCGCGCTGCTTCAGCCTGCTGAAGCGCAGCGCGGGCTGCAGCAATTTTGGTGGCATCGGGCGGGGCGAGCAGTTGCGCCAGCGCCGTGCGCGCCACTTCCAGATCGATCTCGGCGCGTCGCAGTGGAAAGCGCATCTCGCCAAGCGCGCGGTCGAGTTGCTGTTGCGCCAGTGCGTATTCCCGCTTCGCCTGTGCTAGGCGATCCTCCAGTTCGCCCACCTCTAGTAGTTCTGCCAGCACCTGACCTTTAGCAATTTCGGCATCGGGTGTCACATAGACCGCTTTAACCACGCCATCGATGGCAAAGGAGAGTTCGCGTTCACCGACGGCTGCGACCCGTCCCTGCAACTCGACGCGCCGTTCAATCGTCCCACGCTGCACAGTATAGGTTGTTAGCACCGGACGTGCTGGCGTCGGGGTTGCGATTGGCGTTGGAGGCGTCGTCGGAGTCGGCGGAGGCGTCCAGGTCTCGGGGGTTGCTGGCGCCGACGCCAGTGGGCCGCATGCAATGAGAACAATACTCCCAATCAATGCTAAGCCAGCAATAATCTTCCGCATAACCGCACTCTCCTTTCAGGATGCTGTGCCTGCATTCCTGACAGGCAGACCTGAAAAGACTATAGCACGCAGGAGTGACGGTGCACTAAATGGGCAGGAAGGGTGACTGAAGATATTGTCATTGTCAAATAAGTGTTCAACGTTCGACGTTCCAACGTTCAACGTTCTCCAAACATCAACGCCCAAACGCTCAACATCCAATGTTCAACGTTCAATCTTCCAACGTTCGATGCTCAACCTTACCAATGTTCAACATTCAACCTTCCGACGTTCCAACGTTCAACCTTCAACACTTAACACCCCCAGATGAAATGTTATTAATTTCACATCATCTCCCACTTCCCAAACCGTCCGCGCCAGAAGTCCATCCAGGCATGGCGCATACCGACGCGTCCGGGGCGTGTGCGCCATTTCGGGCGAACCACCAGGCTCAGGTAGGTGCGCAAATCCTGAACGAACAGCGCGTGCAGCCACGCACTGAGCGGCGCAGCAGTTGCGCGCAGGAACAGGAGCCGATTGCGGGTCATGTAGTACGCCAGATACTCTTTGTCGAAGCGCGCATTGAGCGGTATTTTATGCAGCACGCGCGATTGTGGAACGTGGACGATTCGGAACCCGGCGCGCCGGATGCGGACACACCACTCTGTTTCCTCGAAATACATAAAGAAGCGTTCATCGAGCAATCCAGCGCGCTCCAGCGCGGCGCGTTTCACCAGCAGCGCGCATCCGGTCACAAAATCGACGTCGGCTGGCTCGCGGTATTGTCCGCTATCGACTTCATTTGTGCGCATTCGTGCAATGCCATGCCCCCAATCGATCTTGCCGCCAGCCGACCAGATCAGGTCAGGACGTTCATAGTAGGCAATCGTCGGTCCTGCTGCACCAATGGCCAGATCTGATCCGGCAACATCAATCAGGCGCGTCAGGAAATCAGGCGCAACTTCGGTGTCATTGTTCAGCAGCAGCGCATAGTCGTAGCCGTGACAGAGCGCGTAGCGCAAACCGACATTATTTCCTGCGGCGAATCCCAGATTTGCGCCGTTCTCTATCACCGTCACCTGTGGAAACTGCGCACGCACCGCCTCCGGCGTGCCATCGCTCGAAGCGTTATCGACGACCAGCACATCAAATGACGGGTACTCCACGCGCTGCAACGACTCCAGGCATGCCAGCGTGTCGGCGATTCCGTTATAGCAGAGGATGATGATCAGGACGCGCGGCATCAGATCGTCTCCCTGATCGCCGTGCTGCGTTGAGCAATGATCTGACGATAGATATTCAGCAGCTGGCTCATTTCCTGATCGACGCTATGCGGTTGCCGAATGCCTGACCGCAGGCGAGGCAACAGATCGGGATCATCGATCAACCGCTGCAGGACACGTGCCAGGTCAGTTGAGTCGTTGCAACGAAAATGCAGCCCATCTACGCCGTCGCGCACCAGTTCTGCCATTCCACCAATACCAGCGGTTACAACCGGAGTGCCTGCCGCGTGCGCTTCTAGAATGGCAATCGGTGAATTCTCGTACCAGATTGAAGGGGTAACTGCGACGTTCAGGCTTGCAAGCACATCAGGAATGTGGACATTCTCGACTCGACCATGAAAATAAATGCGATCATCACTGCCAGCTAGTCGGCGCAAGCGGGCAACATATGCAGGATGTGCCGTCAGCCCGCCGTAGATGTGCAACTCAAGGCGTTGCGTTTTCGGACGCAAGGCACGAAATGCCCGGATCAAGAGGTGGACGCCTTTGTGCGGTGCGATCTGACCAATACAACCGATCCGCAGAATGCGCTCATCGTTGCGCCGCTCTATTCCTGCGAATCGTGAGAGATCGAGACCGATTCGCACCACATGTAAACGATCTGCTGCAACATAGGCGCGCACGTGACTGGCGAGAAAGTGGGACGGCACAATAACGGCATCTGGCAATCTCAGTGCTGGGAGCAATGCGGCGCGACGTGCTCTTATCGAGTCCGTTCCAATATCCAGTCCGGCACGCAGCACGACCTTTCCAAACCAACCGCCGGTCGCCTGCTCCGGTAACCGGAAGCGGCGCCGGTCAAGTTGCAGACACCAGGCACAGACTGCAGGATCGTCGGGAACGGCATGGCACAGGGCGCCATCGTTACGCAGCAGGGTGATGCGCGGGCAGATGAACCAATAATCGTGCAGAGTAAGGACGACTGGCACGCCTGCATTAACCGCAGCGCGCAGCGGTGCAACTCCTATCAGATAGCCCGCCTGAAAATGAACGAGATCGGGGTGCGTATGTTCAAGATACTGTGCAAACCATTCCCCAATTAAGGGATTATCATATTCCCAGTATTGCGCTCCGGCCTCCCGGTTGAACCGCAACCGATGAACCAGAAAGCCGTCGTAGATATCGGCAGTAACATCGAGCCTTCCTACCACTGGATGATCGACCGCCTCCACTGCAACCACTTCCACTTGGTGTCCGTGGTTTCGCAACCAGCGCGCCAGGCGATAGGTATACAGCTCAGCACCAGCAGTGTATCGTGGCAGAAAATGGTGAACTGGCAGAACGATCTTCACAATGTCCCCCATCGTTTCATGAACGCCCTTCGGCTGCCGCGCGCCGCGCCGCTAGAATGCCGCGCACAAATGCTGCTTCATCTGGACCAACAACCCGCATTGCCAGCAGTAACCCGCCGTAGAGCGCCCCGCCGGCGGCAATCGTCACCAGCACGGGTAAATGGCGCGTCAAGTAGACAAGCACTGCCATGATAACCACTGCCAGCGCTGAACGCAGAAATGCACTCCACTGCATTCGCCCCAGCAGGTCGCGCATTAACCAGATATACTGTATCACCAGCACTGCCTCAGTTGCAACTGTGACGGTCGCCGCAGCCACAACACCGAACATTGGAATAAACAGGAGGTTGGCAACGACATTGAGGCTGCTGCTAACAATGATCGAGCGTGCGACCAGCGCCTCGCGCCCCGCTACGACGACAACATAGCCGAGAAATTCGGAGAGGAACATCAGCGGCAGTACCCAGATCAGGATGGCGAAGAGCGGAGCGGATGGTGCGTAAGCAGTGCCAAACAGGAGTTCCACCAGCGGACCGGCGACGATGAACCCGCCGACTGCAATCGGCAGCGCCACCAGCATCAGGTAGCGCAGCACCCGTTCGTACACTGGCGGCAACGTCTCCGGCGCCATTACCGACTGCCGCGAGAGCGAGGGGTAGAGAGCGGTGTTGAGAACATTCGACAGCGTCACCAGCGAGAAGATCAGATTGTACGCAGCGTTGTAATAGCCAGTCGTCGCGTCGCCCTCGTAAATGTTGAGCAGTACCGTATCGAAGCGGTATGAAATCCCCAGGGTCAGACCGATGACGCCGAACGGAAATGCAGCGCGCAACAGCGGCAGCCAGCGTCGCCAGGTCACGCGACCAGGACGCACCCCCAATCGCCAGACCGCGCGAACAACCAGCGCGGTCATGAGCGTCACCCCGATCATCGTTGCGATGATCAGACCGTAGTAGCCGAACCCCAGCCAGAGCGCCAGCCCGCCGATCAGTACAAACGCGAGTTGATTGACAACCTGCATGCCCGACACCAGATCGAGGCGCTCATATCCCGACAACACCGCTTCGCTGCTGCCATGAACAGCGTAGATCAGCACAGTCAATGAGTTAATCGCAATCGCCCCGATCATCAGGAGCGGTCGTCCGGTTAAGATTGCCGCGCTGACCACCAGAATCCCCGCAATGACTGACAGGATCAGGCGCATGGTCAGCACATCGGCGTATAGTTCCCGAATGCGCTCTTTCCCGTCGGGCTGGTCGCGCAGACGAGCCACTTCGCGCACCGTATACGGGCTTAACCCGAGATCGGCGATGAACAGGAAGACGCTGCCAAAACCGAGCACGGCGGCATACTGCCCGAAATCGGTCGCGCCGAGGTTGCGGATGATCAGCACCGAAAAGGCGAACGAGAGGAGCTTCATGCTGATATGTGCCGCCACACCGACGATCGAGTTGCGGAGCACGGTGGTTGCGAGTTGGTTCATAGCGATGTGCGTCGCCGATAAGGATTCGGTTATGTCGTCGGTTACTCGTGCAGAGAAGGTGCCGCTTTTGCGTATTGATTGCCGGGTTCCGACCGCTCAGGATGCACCATCTGTTCAACCAGCGTCTCGACCCGATCCAGCCACTGATCGAGCGAATGGCAACTTGCGATCCACTCGCGTGCACTGCGTCCCATGCGCACCACACGCTGTGGATCGTTCCACAGCATCGCAATTGCTTCTGCCATGCCCCGGTCATCACCTGGCTCGACCAGTATGCCAGTCTCGCCGTTGATGAGATACTCGCTCAGACCCGGTCGGCGCGTGGCAATGACCGGTTTGCCCATCGCCTGGGCTGCCTGAACGGACGTACAGCCTGCGCTCCACTGTGTTGATGCTTTGATCGGCACGATAATGAAGCGACTCTCTTCGCAGCACCGCCGCAGTTCGTCAGGATGAACGAAGGGTTGGAGCGTCACATTCGGCGGCAACGCTTCACGCTTGTGCCCGCCGTGCCACTGCACCCATGTGCTGCCCACTCGCAGGTGACAGGGAATGTGCGGCAGGCGCCGCATGGCGCGAATGAGCGTCGGATAGTCGCGGTGTGACAGCCCCAGACTCTGGACGAACGCCTCTTGACCGGTTGACGGCAGTGTCGGCTTGTAGAAATCGATGTCGACAGGCGTGTGCAGCGCGACCACACGTTGCTCGTCAAGCCCGAGCGCCACCTGCATCCCTTTCGCTTCGGCACGGCTGATGGCAGCGATGACATTCCAGCGCCGTTGCAACTTCAACGCCCTGATCAGGCGCAACTTGTATCGGGACATGCCATGGTGAAACATGACCATATGACAGATGCGCCGGTCGAGTAGGAGCGCAAGCGGAATGCCAACCCGTTCAGAAAGACTCACCACTGCATCATATCCGCCACGCTTCGCCAGATGCGCTACTGCCAGCGCCTGATGGATGTCGAAACGAGAAAGATCCTCAAACCATCGCAGCAGGCGATTGGAGCGAAGTGCATTATAGTCGTGGTACATCGTACCGAAGCGCTGCGCCAGTTCCAGATAATCGACGCGCTGGTGGCGTCCGACGCGCACCTCATCACTGAGTCCCGACGGTGTTGCGTTGGTTGCAACTATTAGAACGCGCATCCCTACGCTCCATCGTCTCTGATTTGCATTATTGCATCACAATGGCTTGCACACTGCAATCGCAAATTGTCTTTGCTGCGACACCTCTCCATCCCTGGCATACAGAAGGTACATAACGCCTCCCTTTCTGCTGAACGATAGCGCTCAATCGCGCACTACAAATATCTGAGCACACTCTCCGGATACCGCTTCCGCAGCGCGCGGTAGCGCTCGCACAGCGGTATCAGCGCCGCCATTCCCAGCGCCCATACCGCATATCCGTACACAATGCCCGGCAATTCGGGCGGATTAAGCAGGAAGAAGCACTGCGCCAGAACGTGATAGATAACGATGTGCATCACGTAGAAGAACAACGAGGTCTGCCCGATAAGTGTCAATATGCGCAATGGACTGGCGTCAACCAGGGTTGGGAAGGCGACCAGCGCTGCAAAGATCAGCGCCGCGATGCCCAGTTTGAACGCCAGATAGCTCAGGCTCGGCGGCGCTTTGCTCATCACCAGAACATACTGGATCGGTTCGCCAGCCCGGTATGCTCCCAGATCACCGTAGCCGCCGATCAGCCGCAACGCCAGCCAGATCAGCAACAGTCCCCCCCCGATCACGATCCACGTGCGTGGTTGACGCAACATCGGCTGGCTCAGATTCCGCCCCAGCACAAATCCCAGCCACATCACCGGACCCCATCCCAGCACCGGGAACCCGACCGGCGGATGCGTCTCATAACTGTAGGTCAGAAAGAGCGCCTGTGCCAGGCTCTGCGGCGCTCCCGCTTCGAGTTGCGGACGAAGGACCTCGATAATGCCCTGGTGAACGAGCAATGTTGCAATCGCAACTGCCAGAATCGCGCGGGTCGGCAACAGGCGCAACCCGACCAGGATGATCATCCCCAGCCCCATGGCGGTCAGCACGTGGATGTACGGCATCTTCCCCAGCCACAACCAGGCGCAGATCGTCAGATCGAGCGCCATGATCACTCCGGCGCGCGCCAGAATGAAGCGGCTCACCTCCCATGGCGATGCGCCTTTGCACACCCGCGACTGTTCGAGCAGCGCCAGGCTGACGCCCGCCAGGCAGAAAAAGATCGGTGATGCCAGGGTGGTGAGCAGGCCGGAGATCCAGTAGGGCGGGCTTTGGAGATACACGCGCTGCCCGCCATACGACTCGGCCTGCATGCCGACGCCAATGAAAAACGCCGCGTGGGTCAGCGCCATGAGCGCCAGCGCCATGCCGCGCAGCGCGTCGATAGCCGTGATGCGACTAGAAGTTGCCACACGCACTGTACCCCAGGAATTCACTAGCATTCCACTTGTCGCGTTCGATGCCATTGTCCTGGTCCTTTATACTGCCATCACACTGCGCGAAACACGAATTGTATAGTCAGCACTGACAGACCTCAGAGTACTATGCTGGCGACGAGCGGAACACTGCGTAGCACCAACTCCTCTGAGCTACCGCAAATACCAAATCTACAAAAACGCAAGCATTCTTAACCGACTGGCGCCAGCGCATTGTGCGCAAAAGACGCAGGAAAACCGCTATAATTCCAGGAGCACTGACGCAAGTTACCACTGTAGTAGTCGTATGTTTCATATGCATCATTCCAGATGTCTATCGCATTTGTATCGTAACAGTAACGGATGAAATAACGCTAACTGGTATTGTGGTAAGTATGGCAAATCTGAAAGAAAGTTTCTGTGTGGTTCATCCGGTCAATCATCTGACGCTCGGATCAGCGACGATCTCCAGGCTTGCACCTGAGCCAATGACGGCAGCATTGCCCCAGACGAACGGGTAATCGTGCTTGTCCCAGTGAGCAGTCGCAGCTTCCGCGGACTGTCGCAACCAGTCCTGGCTTTCGAAGCAGTGCCATGTCAACGCCGACAAACGCAGTGTCTTCCGTAAGAGCTTGATCAGGTTCAAATACACTGCACAACTGTGGCTGGGAGACAAACTCCTACTGCGGGTGTGTTGACGCGAATGGCAACACGTTGGCGTCACGATTCACAGTGAGATGATCCGCAATCGTACGCATCCAGGCGATCCCCAACGGTACCCACCGCTCGGCATGCCCAAGAACGTCACTCAGTTGGAGGTTGTTCGTCCAGCGTGAGTCTCTGCCATAATGTCCGTCACTAAGTCTCTCGTTTGTCACCCCGCGCTGGCTTCGCGGCTCCATATCCCTGCGCTGCAACCGCCGGACAAACTAGTTCCTTGACCCGATAGCTCTGGCGCTCTCCAGCCGCGTCTAGTCGAGACAGATTACAGCACTGTGTTCAGGCAGGGCGTTGGAGAGCGATTTGATATGCCTTTTTTGTGAGGTCAGGGTCTGCCCGCTTGCAAAACCAGCTATCTTGCTGTCGCCAGCGCAAACCCTTCAGCCACCAAGATCTAGTCAATGCACGGGCGCTTGAGTGAGGGTGACTTTATGTTCATTCAGATATGCGCGGAAACGGTCTAACGTCTAGCGCGAGGATGGAAGCTCGAGCTCCTGAGGCTCGATGAAGGCACCAGTAATCAATCATGCCATCCACCTCGTCGGGGACGTATGTTACTGGTCGTTCCAAGCAAACACT
>JAGHYV010000023.1 GCA_017743475.1 Roseiflexus sp.
CCGGGATGTGCGCATGCGCGCCGCGTGGGCGTTGGGGGTCATCGGGCAGCCTGCACTCCCCGCACTGCTGGAGCTGGCAGAAGGTGATGATCCGGTTGTGCGGATCGAAGCAATCCGCATCCTGGGGGTGATTGGTGAGGGGCGTTCACTCAACGCGCTGTTCCATGCGCTCACCGACCCCGATCCGCGCGTTGCGCAGCGGGCCGCGATTGCTCTTGGGCGCATTGGCGACACTCGCGCCTTCCACCCGCTGCTTACTGCCCTGCACCATCCCGCGCCTGATGTGCGCTTTGCCGCATGCAACGCTCTGGCGCACATGAACGTGGCTGAAGCAATCCCTGCGCTGCGTGAACGCGCCAAAGAAGACCTGGGGGTCACCTCCTGGGGGGCGTCGGTTGCTGACGCAGCGCGACGAGCCATTCAGGAGATCGAAGCGTCCAACCCCAATGTCTCGACCGATCAGTTTGCGCGCGTGCGCGATATTTTGCAGCGTTCATGAACCGCAGCAGCGGCGCGCAATCGCAGACCGTAACATCTCCGTTGACGTTCCTTAACCTTCATGGTATGATACGCTAACTCTCGTTACCTGCCTTTCACACCCGTGCGGCAATGGATGCGTGCCTGTTTTCTGCGATGCTGTGCAGAGCGCCAACGTCAGGCGCGGGCATTGCCATACAGTGCATGGCGGGTGTGACCGTATTCAGCATCATACGGGAGGTGATGCAACAGACGAACGCACGGAATGCTCTCTACGCCCGAAGTTTTGGCAGATTCCTCAATGTTAGTGAAAGGATCGATACCACTATGCGTTCGATGCGTAACGTGTGGCGGAAGAGCGGTGCGCTGGCGCTGCTCCTCATCCTGATCGTCCCGGTTCTGGCAGCGTGTGGCGGGCAGCCAGCCGCAGCACCGACCACGGCGCCAGCGGCGCAACCGACTGTAGCGCCCACCACACCGCCAGCGGCGCAACCGACCGTAGCGCCCACCGAGGCGCCAGCGGCGCAACCGACTGTAGCGCCCACCACACCGCCAGTGGCGCAGCGCGGCGGTCGCCTGAAGATCCTGTACTGGCAGGCGGTGACGACCCTCAACCCTCACCTGGCGACAGGTACGAAGGACTTCGATGGCGCAACGGTTATCCTCGAACCGCTGGCGCGCTACAACGAGAAGGATGAACTGGTGCCCTTCCTGGCGGCGGAGATTCCAACGATCGAGAACGGCGGCGTCGCTCCTGATGGAACCAGCGTAACGTGGAAGCTCAAACCAGGACTGAAGTGGTCGGACGGCAGCGATTTCACGGTTGACGACATTATCTTCACCTGGCAGTACTGCGCCGACCCGGCGACTGCCTGCACCACCAAGGCGGTCTTCGACCCGATCGAGAAGGTCGAGAAGGTCGATGATACCACTGTCAAGATCATCTGGAAGGAGCCGAACGCCAACCCGTACATCTCGTTCGTCGGTCCAAACGGCATGATCCTGCAGAAGAAGCAGTTCGAGAAGTGCATCGGCGCGGCAGCCAGCACCGACGCGGCATGCCAGGCGGCGAACCTTGCTCCGATCGGTACAAACGCCTGGAAGTTGAAGGAGTTCAAGCCGGGCGATGTGGTGATCTACGAACGCAACCCCTTCTTCCGCGATGCCGATAATGTCTTCTTCGATGAGGTCGAGATCAAGGGCGGCGGCGATGCTGCGTCGGCAGCGCGCGCCGTGTGCGAAAAGGAGGAGGTGGACTTCGCCTGGAACCTGCAGGTTCCGAAGGCGGTGCTCGAACCGATCCTCGCTACCGGCAAGTGCGACCCGATCGCCGGCGGTTCGTCCGGAGTTGAGCGCATTGTGGTCAACTTCTCGAACCCCGACCCGGCACTGGGCGACAAGCGCAGCGAGCCAGATCAACCCCACCCCTTCCTGACCGATCCTGCGGTGCGCAAGGCGATCTCGCTAGCGATTGATCGCAAGGCAATCGCCGAGCAGTTATACGGTCCCACCGGCCAACCCACCTGCAATGTGCTGGTTGCACCGGCTGCAGTCAATTCGCCAAACCTGACGTGTGAACGTGATGTTGAAGCGGCGAAGAAGTTGCTCGAAGATGCGGGTTGGAAGTTGAAAGGCTCGGTGCGGGAGAAGGAGATCGGCGGGAAAACAGTCAAACTGGTCGTCAGTTTCCAGACTTCGATCAACCCGCTGCGTCAGAGCACCCAGGCGATCATCAAGTCGAACCTGGCGGAGATCGGCATTCAGGTGAACGTCAAAGCCATTGATGCCAGCGTCTTCTTCAGTGGCGATCCAGGCAACCCGGATACCCTGAACAAGTTCTACGCCGACCTCCAGATGTACACCAACGGTCCGAACAACGCCGATCCGCAGCAGTATCTCCAGGGCTGGATCTGCGAAGAGCGCGCCTCGGCAGCCAACCAGTGGAAACGCAGTAACGACGGACGCTACTGTAACCCGGAGTACGACAAGCTTTTCGAGCAGTTGAAGAAGGAACTTGATCCGAAGAAGCGTGCTGAACTGGCGATCAAGATGAACGATCTGCTGGTGACCGATGGTGCGGTGATTCCGCTGATCAACCGCCAGACGCCGAATGCGAAGGTGAAGGCGCTCAAGGGACCCACCTTCAACACGTTCGACTCCGACATCTGGAATATTGCCTCCTGGAGCAAGTAAACACAGGTGTGTTGTGCAGGGGACAGGCGTTTTCCTGTCCCCTGCATTGTCATACTCAGTTGGTAAAAGGGACGTAGCATGGCTCGATATATTGTGCGGCGGATACTTATTGCTATTCCAACCTTGTTGGTTATCAGTTTTGTGATTTTTGCCATTCTGGCGCTGGCGCCAGGCGATCCGCTGGCGCAGTTCGCGCTCAATCCGGCAGTTCCTGAATCGACGCGTGAGTTGATCCGTATTCAGTTTGGTCTTGATCAGCCCTGGTATGTGCGGTATGTCAAATGGCTGACCGCGCTGGCGCGCGGTGATTGGGGGTTTTCATTCGGAACGCGTGGTCCAGTGATCGATCTGATCTGGCAACGCCTGCCGCAGACATTGATTGTGGTAGGGCTAGCATATGTTATCGCTGTATTGATTGCCATTCCTATCGGTGTGATCTCGGCGGTGAAGCAGTATTCCTGGTTCGATCAGGTAGCAACTTTTATTGCGTTTATTGGCTTTTCAGTGCCGTCGTTCTTTACTGGTCTGGTATTGATGTTGGTGTTTGCTGTCAATTTGAAACTGTTTCCAATCGTGTACGACTCGACGCTCAATCTGGCCAGTTGGGATGGGATTGTCAGGCAGGCGCATCAGATGGTGTTGCCGGTAACAGTGCTGGTCGTCCAGCAGACGGCGGCGTTAACCCGTTTCATGCGCTCATCGATGCTCGACAATCTTCCGCTCGATTACGTGCGCACTGCGCGCGCCAAAGGTCTGGCGGATCAATTGGTGATTATTCGCCATGTGCTGCGCAATAGCCTGATTCCAGTCGTGACACTAATTGCGCTTGGTATTCCGACAATTTTCGCTGGCGCAATTATTACTGAGAACCTCTTTCGCGTGAATGGCATCGGTCAGTTGTTGATTACGTCGATCCAGAACTCTGATACGCCGGTTGTGATGGCAATCACGTTTATTTTTGCCTGTCTCACGGTCTTTTTCAATTTGGTCGCCGATATACTCTACGGCGTGCTCGATCCCCGTGTGCGTTACAGTTAGTTCGTTACGTCAAACGAGGCGCTCATGTCCGAAGCGAACCAGACCATCAACACGTCTTCCGTGTCTGATACTACTGCTGCCATTCGTCAGTTGCAACTTGGCGTGTCGGCAAAGCCGCGCACGCTGCTGGGAGATGCCTGGCGGCGTTTCCGCAGGCATACACTTGCTATGGTCGGCACTGGCATTCTGATCTTTCTGACCCTGGCAGTAACGGTCGGCGCGTGGTGGTATGAACGCTACCTGGTCGATCAACTGGCGCAATCGGGCATTCCGGTGACGGCGGAGAACCCCGATATTCGTGTCTTGATCGATCATCTCGATTTTCTAGCGCTCCTTTCGCCACCGACCCATGTGCATCCGTTCGGAACCGATGATCTGGGGCGCGATCTGCTGGCGCGCTGTATCTATGGCGGGCGCATCTCGCTGGCGGTGGGTTTTGTGGCAATGCTGATCGCCATTTCGCTAGGGACGATTATCGGCGCAGCAGCCGGTTTCTTCGGCGGCATGGTCGATCAGGTGCTCATGCGTCTGACCGATCTGTTCCTGTCGCTTCCCTCAGTGCCGCTCATCCTGCTGACGGTCTATCTGTTCCGCGAGCCGGTTATCCAGGCGATAGGGTCACCGGAGGCAGGCATCTTCGTGATTGTGGTGACGGTGATTGGGGCGCTGGCGTGGATGCAGACGGCGCGCGTCGTGCGCGCAACGTTCCTTTCGCTCAAGGAAAAGGAGTTTGTTGAGGCAGCGCGCTGTCTGGGCATCTCTCAGACGGCGATTATGTTCCGCCATATTCTGCCGAATGCCATCAGCCCGATCATCGTTGCTGCCACGCTGGAGATTGGGAGCGCAATCATTGCTGAATCGACCCTCTCGTTCCTCGGTGTCGGCTTCCCGCCTGATACGCCAACGTGGGGACGCCTGGTGACCGATGGCAGTCAGTATCTTCAGGCGGCGCCATGGCTGGCGCTCATTCCGGGCGCTCTGATCTTTCTGACCGTGCTGAGCATCAATTTTATGGGTGATGGGTTGCGCGATGCGCTTGACCCACGGTCCCGACTGTAACAGTCAACCCATCACGGTGCGCGCGCCAGGAAATTATCCACGATCATCGTTGCCGGTTGCGTCAGACTGCTGAACGATGACGCGGCAACCCCCGCACGCCCCCCTGGAGAAGAACCCGGTGACACCGTGGCGACATGTTTGCTGTTGATCCAGAGTTGAATCTCGTTGGGCGTGCGCATAACCCACAGCGTATTTGTGCCATTACCATCAACGATGATGTCTTCGGGGATGAGTTGTGTGCTGCGTTCTGGAACAAACTCACCATTCACGAACGTACTGAATTGCCAGCGTTTGTCGTTAGTAATCTCAAAGAGGAGCACACTATTGGCGTCCGGTTGCACATCGAAGGCGATGCCGACCGCTGCTGGCGCGCCAACGGTCTGAAACGCAACACTCAGTTCGATATTGTAGGTATTCCCCAGATCGCGATCCCAGGTATACCATGTGGAGAGGTCTGGTACTTTGATCGTCAGATAGTAGAGGTTGTCACGCAACGCCGCACGTCGTTGTTCATCGTCCACCTGCGCCCAGATTGCTTTTGTGCGTTCACCCCGGTCGAATGTTTCAAACAGGAGCCGCCGCAATCTGCGTGTCTGCTCCTGATAATCCGCCAGCGAGAGCGTGCCCGGTTGCGGCTGGAGGAACTGTGGCGTGGGTGTGGCAGTTGGAGCAGTAGCTGTCTGAGTCGCCGCTGCGATGGCGGCTGCGGTCTGTTGCGCCGCTACTGCGACTGTCTGCCGCGCAATTGCAGTTACAGTTTGCGCTTCGATTGCCTGAACCGTCTGCGCCGTCGCCGTCTGCCCACTGACGCGTGCCGTCGCCGTTGCCTGCTGGGCTGCGGCAATGGCAGTGGCCGTAGCGTTTTGTCGCGCTTCGGCAGTTGCAGCGCTCCCGCCACTTGCCGGTGTGCGTGCGTCTACCGGTGACACAGGAACTGGCGATACGCCGGAGATAGCGGTTGCTGTGGGGATCAGCCCGCTTGCCCATAGTACGAAGTAGCTGCCGCCCAGACAGGCTGCCAGAAGTACAACTGCAGCGACGATTCCGCCGATCAACCGCCCGCGTTGCCGTTGTGAGTCACCAGCAGGAGCTTCCGATCTGGTTGCCGCCGGGCGGGGAGCGGGTGGGCGCAACGGTGGGGTATCGGGATGGTGCTGTGGCGAGGCGCCAGCGCTGAGGGAGGCGCTGGAAGGCGGGGTAGTGACGGTAGGAGCATCGGAGAGGCGCGGCAGCGGGGCGCCAGACGGCGCAGTAGTGCTGGAGGGCGGGGTGATAATGGTAGGGGCATCAGAGGGGCGCAGCGGCGCTGCGCTCGAACTGGCAGCGACAGGGTGCGCAGCAGCGCTGGAAGGCGGGGTGGTGATAGTGGGAGCGTCCGCGGAAGGCAGCGGCGCAGCAGCAGGGGGGTGCAGCGGCGCGTCGTTAGGGCGCAGCGCCACTGCGCCCGTACTAGCGTCGGGGGTTTGAGCTGGCAGATGCTCGATCAGTGCGCGAATTGTGCTGCGCGGATCGGATGCGGGAAGCGGTGCGCCGCAGGATCGGCAGAACCGCGCGCTGGCACGATTCGTCGTCGAACAGCGCGAGCAGGTCACATCGGGGGCAGCCTGGATCAGAGCGCGGCTTGCGTCGGTGACGGAAGCGTACTGGTGTGCCAGATCGAGCGACAATAATCTCTGAATAATCTGCGCCAGATCGTCTGAGATGTCAGGACGGAGCCGTTGTACTGGCAGCAATGGATCGCTCTGGAGACGCTTGTTGGGCGCAGGCGGAATGCTGCCAGTCAGGAGCGTGTAGAGCGTCACGCCGATGCCATACAGATCGGTGCGCGGATCATCTGCGGCAAAGGGCAAGTCTGAACGTCCGGCAATGCCAGGATTCGTGAGGTAGACCTGCCCCGCAGGTGTGACCCGGATGTTCGGCGGCCGCACATCGCGGTGAATCAGGCGGGGCGTGTGCTTATGAAGCCGGTCGAGCGCGTCGAGCACGGGTTGGATCAAGCGAATTGCAGTATCGGCGCCGAGTCGCCCCTGTGCATGGCGCGTGCGGATGTCTTCCAGGGTCAGACCAGGAATATGGTCGAAGACAAGAAAACGCCCATCGACCGTCGCAAACATATCGACTACTGCTGGGAGCGCTGCGTGGCGCACAGTGGCAAACGCAGCTGCCTCACGGGCGAACAGCGTATCGGTATCCGGCTCAACATGGGTGATTGCCTTGACATTGACATCCTGTTTCGTGCGCTGGTCACGCGCCAGGTAGAGATCACCAAAAGGACTGCTATCAAGGAGATGCTTGATAATGTAGCGGTCCTGGAGAGTCGTTCCGGGTGTTACCACATGAACCTCGTTCGATGCAGAGATGGCAGGAGTCGGACGTCAACTACCGACTCAGAAGAGCAATCAATACTGTCTGGTGTCGCGGGGACATATTGTACGTCTCAATCAGGTGTGCGTCAATATTACGTCGCACTGTAGCTGTTCACGCCTGGGGTAACATATGCGCCTGAGCGCAAAGGGCGGGACGTTCTCGTCGCGTCTGCGAGTGCAAGATGCCCTCGCTCCCAGGAGAAATGTGAACACATACATCGTATTCGTTCTCATCCCTCGCTCTGGGATGCAAATCGAGCAGGAGCAGTGTGTGCACCGCAGACTCAGGCAGGATGTCTGCCGCGCCTCGTTGATGCCGGAGGCAGCCCGGTGTCCGAATAGGTGCAGTACGGGCTGCATCCACTGCAAAAAACAGGACAATAGTCCTGTTGTCTGAGGGGGCACCAGTACTCAGGGATGTGCAAGAATAGCAATGCAGCGCTGTTTTGCATTTGTGAGGTCTCTCGCAACAGGGATATTTCATCGCAGCGGACGCAGCGAGCGATTGAAGGAAAACGCTGCGTGCCCGGCATCTCGGCAGTGCGTTTTTGCAGTGGGGTCACGTGTTGCACCGCTCCGTCTGGTTGAGAGAGAAATTCGTATGACTCGCTATTTGATCTAGATACTACTACTGTCAGTTGCAGCATATGCATCGATGATCGGGATCGCGGTTACCCGCGCCGCACCGTCGTTTGAGATCGGATGTGGTTAAAACGGGACTCGACCGCCCATGGAGCATTAATTTTGCCCCTGATGGACGCCTGTTCTTTACTGCTCGTAACAACGGACGCCTGTACGCCTTGAATATCGCAACTGGCGAGGTGCAGACCTTCAGCGGTTTGCCGCCATCCCAGTTTCGTGCTGAAAGCGAGGCGGGAATGCTGGGGATGGAACTCGACCCAAATTTTGTAGGCAATGGCTGGGCGTACATCTGCTACAGTTACATCGATGGAGATACCAATCGCAAGAACCGTCTCTCGCGCTTCACCGTCGATCTTGGTGCCGGCGTAGTTCGTGATGAGGTTGTTCTGATCGACGACATGGTCGGCGCCACCCATCACAATGGCTGTCGTGTCATCGTCTCACCCGATAACCGCTATCTGTTCGTCTCAATGGGCGATGCACTCAACCCGTTGCTGGCGCAGGATCTCAACAGCACTGGTGGCAAGACTTTCCGCATCTTCAAGGACGGCGGCATCCCACCTGACAACCCATTCTATGCCGCGGGTCAGTTACCACGCTCACTGATCTGGACGCTGGGGCATCGCAACTACCAGGGGCTGGCGTTTCATCCGAACGACCGGCGATCTCTGGAGCACGGCAATACTCGCTGTCATCCTCCTGTCAGCACCAAGGTTTCATCCGAACGACCGGCGATCTCTGGAGCACGGAGCACAGTCCAGATATTATGGACGAACTTAACATTCTAGTCGCCGGGCACAATTATGGTTGGGGGTGGGTGATCCGCCTCGGTATTGCCTAGGAACGGTGAACTGTAATGGCGTGCCCAATTTTATGCCGCCGGTTGCTGTGTTCAACACTGACAGCACTATCGCAACCTCGGATATGGTCTTTTATACCGGCAGCGCCTTTCCCGAGTGGAATGGCGATCTGTTCTTCGTGACACTGAAAACCGGCAGGCTTTATCGCCTAAAGATCCACAATCGAACGATCATGGATCGAGAGATCCTGATCAACGGTCAGTACGGTCGTTTGCGGGATGTGACTGTGGGACCAGACGGGTTCATCTACATTTCGACCGACGCAAACAGTGCAAGTTTGTTGCGCATCCGACCGGTGATTGATCGTCTCTATCGCGTGAGTCTGCCCTTCATCATACGGTGACTGCCACATCTTCCAGGAAGAATCGTTGCTGGGCGTCGTCATGGCCGAACAGTTCGGTATAGCGTCCCCATTTGCTGGCGATGTCGAGTTGCAGTTCCGCCTCGTTAGGAGGGAAGTTGCGTTCCGGAGCTGTAAGAAGCACTTCGTGGTGCAGCCACCGTTTCCCAGCGCTTCCGGCATGCGCAGCATTCAGAAGAAGGGCAGGCGTCGCAGGCGTGAGGCAAAGGTTTCTTCATGTGCCAGAATGCTGTCGTCGGCGAACGTTTCTTCCAAAGGTGTCATAATCGAGTCGCCGGTTTCGACACAGGAGAATCCGAGCAATTCCGTCGCTTCGATCAACGCCAGCAGATTGTTGAAATCTAGCCCTAATGCGTTGTGCAGCAATACGTGCATTCTGAGTCTATGGTATAATGAATAATGTCCACACTTCATTATTCCTCGTTAGAGACGAAGGAGCAAAACCTGCCAGTCGTCCCCCGGCGCGGAGCCGCAGGGAAACCAACAATACCACAGAGCGTGCGCGTCCGTTTACAGGCAGACATTGCGACGGCTTGAAGTGTGAGCCTTTGAGATCTTCCGGCGCTTCCTCCCGACACCCCATCATGCCGGAATACCGAAAGTGAAAGCCCGCGTACTGAAAAAGCAGGGCGTAGAGAAACCGGCGAATGCCGGGATGTCATGAAAGCCCGCATATCGAGGAGACAGGTTCAACCTTGAGTGCAGAACGATTACAGAAGGTGCTGGCAAGTGCTGGCATTGCGTCGCGGCGTGATTGCGAAGAGTATATCGCCGCAGGGCGCGTTATGGTCAACGGGAAGGTGGTTCGCATTCCCGGTACTCGTGTTGACCCAGAACACGATGAGATACTGGTCGATGGCAGGCCCATTGGGAAAATTCATCGCCGCACTTATGTAATGCTCCACAAACCGGCTGGCGTAGTCTCCACAACCGACGATCCGCAGGGTCGTCCTACCGTGATTGATCTGGTCAACCTGAAACAGCGTTTGTTTCCGGTAGGTCGGCTGGATTATGACTCGGAAGGGTTGCTCCTGTTGACTGATGATGGTGAACTGACCCAGAAATTGACCCATCCGAGCTACCAGGTCGAAAAAGAGTACCGTGTGCTCTTGAACGATGCACCCTCACCGGCTGCGCTGCGCGCCTGGCGCACTGGTGTCGAACTTAATGGGGTGAAAACTGCGCCTGCGTGGGTTGAGCTGATCGAGCGCACTCCCGATGGTGCCTGGGTGCGCGTCATCCTGCACGAAGGGCGCAAGCGCCAGATTCGTGAAGTAGCGCGCATTTTAGGGTATGAGGTGCGGCGGTTGATCCGTGTGCGCGAAGGTCCGCTGACATTGGGCGACCTTCCAAGCGGTACATGGCGTTTTCTTACTGATGAAGAGGTTGATATGTTGCGAGAACACGCCGAACGAAACGCGGCAGTCGCTGAAGCGGAACAGCCGCGTCGGCGTGAACAGGGTGAGACGCAGGTCTCTAGCGGGCGACGGTTGCGACGAATTACTCCGTCGGCGCGATTGTTGCGAAAGGGCAATCAGGTGACAGACACGACGCTCCCCGATCTCGATGAGGCAGTCGAAAGAGATCACCAGCTGCCGGTCGTCGATGAGAGGCGCAGTCCACGGAATAACAAGCGAATCCGAAATGATGAACGTCCGCCACGCGATGTCCGCCGTTCCGGGCGAGATAGATATGGCCGTGAGCAGCGTGACAGGCGCAGTTCGGGTGATGGACGCGGCTCACGGCAGGAGGAGCGGGGCGGGAGGTATCGGGAGCGGCAGGAGGAGCGCAGGGGAAATGGACCGCGCGACTTCCGGCGGGAGGAGCAGAGCGGGAGGTATCGGGAGCGGCAGGAGGAGCGCAGGGGAAATGGACCGCGCGACTTCCGGCGGGAGGAGCAGAGCGGGAGGTATCGGGAGCGGCAGGAGGAGCAGGGTAGGTATCGTGGAGAACGACGCAATGATCGCGACTCGCGGGGGAGGGCGCGCAATGATCGTCCTGCACCACGCTCTTTTGAGGAAGAAGAGTAACTGTGATGCCTCACGCTGAAATGGCGCTACTGACCGGATAAAAAGCGCCAAGTGTGGCGTGCTGCACCCGGTTCGCTTATGCCTGCGATCTAGCATCAAAGGGGGAATCCGCCTGGGTTACGCTGCGGCACATGGGCGAGACGCCCGCGCTTCCGGGGTATGGGAGGCATGCGGGCAAGACGCCTGTGCTCCCAGGGACGTGCAAGGGCCGGTCGAATTGCAATCCCACTTGCGCAATCGTGGACGTGCTAGCGTGGAGTTGCGAATACCTGCGTCCAGTATCTTCCATACGATCCGCCATCGGCATAGGCGACTCCAATTTCGCGCAGATGACAGTTCAGCATATTTTGTCGATGTCCGGGGCTGCTATACCATCCCTGCACCACATCTTTGGCAGTGCGATAACCGGCAGCGATGTTCTCAGCCGCACTCTGGTAGGAGTATCCAGTTCGCCTGATTCGATCCCAGGGTGTGGAACCGTCCGAGCCGATATGGCCGAAGAAGTTATTCTGCGCCATATCCTGGCTGTGAGCTGCCGCTGCCGCAGTGAGTTGCAGTGACACTACGAGCGATGCGCATCCTGCCGCAGCACGGTACGCATTAGTGAGATCGACCACCTGCTGCGCCAGCGGTGACAGAACGCTTGTACCACTGCCGTCCGTTACTGCTGGTTTGACCACGAGCGGCAGGTACGCCGTGTGGCTCGCCGTGGATGCACTGATTATCTCTAAGGGGATGGAACTTGGCGTATTGTCAGTTGTGGCTGGTTCACCAATGCTGGTAAGATAATCGGTCGTCGTCTGGGCAAAGAGCGCTGGCGTCGTTAACGCCAACACAGCGGCAAGCAGCAGAAGGGTGATACGAAGAGCGTAGGGTAAAGAACAATGCATGGAAGCGCTCCCTGAGACGTCCTGGTACAATGCACGCGCTGTACGTCTTTACCTGAATTTTAAGGTATGCTTCTTCTCCTGCAAATAGCCCGATAGTCCCCGCTGCCTGTAGTTCCTGGTACGCCGGTTGTACAGGTCTGCTGGTCAATGCGCCAGAACGTAGCACATTGGTGCACATTGACGCACAAAGCCCTTAAGTTCAAGCACCGTCAGCGTTGCGGATACTTCGTGGACCGGCATGGATGTACGTCGTTGCAGATCATCAATATGGAGCGGCTCGTACCCCACCAGTGCCAGCACTGCCGCTTCAACGGGGTCATCAGGCAGAGCAGCACGCATCTCTTGCTGGCTCGCCGCCGTGCTCATGTCGAGCGCTTCGAGAATATCCTCGGCGCACGTCACCAGCCCTGCCCCGTTGCGGATGAGGCGATTGGTTCCTTCAGATCGCGGGCTGAAGATCGGTCCGGGCACGGCGAAGACATCGCGCCCCTGTTCGAGTGCATAATCGACGGTGATCAGCGCACCGCTTTTGACACCGGCTTCCACCACCAGCACGCCGCGCGCCAGTCCGCTGATCAGGCGGTTGCGCACCGGGAAAAGCTGGGGTGTTGGCCGTGTGCCAGGTGGGAACTCCGAGATCAGTGCACCATGGTCGGCAATACGGCGCGCCAGGGCGTCATGCCGTTCGGGGTAGACCAGATCGACGCCGCACGGCAACACTGCCAGCGTTCGACCGCCAGCGTCGAGCGCCGTCATGTGGGCGATACTATCAATACCTAACGCCAGACCGCTAATGATCGTCACACCGGCTTCGACCAGTCCAGTTGCCAGGCGGCGGGTCGCTTCGCGCCCGTATGCCGTTGGCTGGCGGGTGCCCACCACTGCAACGCTCCAGGAATCGACGTCGGAGAAGGTGCCGCGCACGTAGATCAATGGCGGTGGTGACGGAATATGACGCAGCGCTGCGGGGTACGCGGGATTCTCACGATCAATGAGAGCGACTCCGGCGCGCTGGAGTCGTTCCATTTCTCGGTCGAGGTCGAGGTTGCGCCGGGTTTCGACCAGCGCCTCGATCAGTTTGGGTTCCAACCCAATCGCCATCAGTTCAGCGGCGGAGGCATGCCAGGCTGCTTCAATCGAGCCGCACTGTTCGATCAGGCGATCCAGTCGCACCGGACCAATGCCGTTCACGTAGTTGAATCCGAGATAGTAGCGCGTGTTTTCCATGGCGCCCCCGACGTTTCTGGAAACAGAACTGATGGCAGCAATCGCCCGCCGACCGTGTGTAGTATATCGCTTCGACATTACCAGAGATCGCGCAGTGGACGCAGGGTTGCAGCAATGTTGGTCAGATCGGCGTCGAAGCCATACCGTAGCACAAGTTCGTGTGCGCGCTCCCTGAGGGTTGTTGCCGGAGCAGGCATACGACCGGCGCCGAACAGTACCAGCGAATGGCGCAGTGGCGCCGCCAGCGTTGTGCGGAATGACGTGCGGAACATGTGTGCTTTCGCAGCAAAGCGCGGGTCGCTGCGGAGCAGGTTGATGCCAATAACACCGCCGGGCAGCAGACGCTTCTGACAGAGGGCATAGAACTCAGCCGTTGCCAGGTGATCGAGATTGTCGCGTGCATCGCTGAATGCATCCATGAAGATGATGTCGTAGCGGTGCGGCGATTGCCGGAGGTACTCCTGTGCATCGGCGATGTGGAGACGCTGCCGCTCATCGAAGGTCACTCCGAAGTACGTGGCAGCAACCATCTCAAACGCTGGATCGATATCGACATTATCGATAATGACGTTGGGGAGATGCGCGTGGAGCGCCAGTGAGATGCGCCCTCCACCGAAACCCAGCATGCACACGCGGCGTGGTGATGGACGCCAGAGGAGGGTGAGCAGAAGTGCGCGATTGTATAGTGCAAGGAGGTAGAGCGGACGTGCAATGTCGATCCGCGACATTGGACCATCGAGTGCGCCGCTCACCGGATTCAGAAAGAAGAGACTGATAAAAGTCCCTTCTTTGATGACCCACAGACGCACCTGTGGCAACTGCCGATCGCAAAGAATGCCGTCGGGGAGCGCGCGAAGCCAATCTAGGCGTTCGGCAAGCGCGGCAGCATACGATGCTAGACGAGATTGTGCGCTTTCCAGGGCCATGGATGATCCTCTGCAAGACACCCGCTCTGCACACTCGTTGTCGCCAGGATGCAGGCACACACCTTGCTTATCGGTCGCTGCGAGGCCAGATCGTCCACAACGTAGCTGCAGCAGCCGCAACCCACGACCAAAATGCCTCGTCGGCGAAACCGTTGATCCGTAGCAAAACGCCGCCGATGAACAGCGCCGCTGCAATGATACCGCTGGAGAGTCGGTTTGTCGCCCGCTCGACACGCTTCATACCGCGTTCGAGACGCGACAGATCAACACGTATTTGCAATTCACCGCGGTTGGCAGCTTTGTAGTACGCATCCATCTGACGCGGCAGTGTCGCCGCAACCTGGCTGAGCTCAGTTAGTTCGCGCCGAATCTCCTCTAGCCAGTCACCATTTTTTCGTTCACGTTCAAGCATTGCCTGTGCGAATGGTTGCGTCTCCTCAAACAGATTGATGTCGGGATGCAGCCCAGTCACGATCCCACTCACCAGACTGATTGCCCGTCCCAGGTAGATCAGGTCTTGTGGGATCTGAAAAGGCAAATCACGCACGAGATGCTCCGTTTCATCGAACAGTTTTTCAACGTCGATGTTTGTCAGTTCTCGCTGTGTGCGCGCGTAGGTATGACGCAGCACAATCTGCAATGCCTGCACGATCAAGCGTCGGTCGGCGCCTGGCAGGATCATTCCTAGGCGGTCGAGGGCATCGACGATCCGCTCTGGATCGTTGGTTGCCAGTCCAATCACGCCGCTTCGAATGATTTCCATAGTTTTTGGTGGCAGATAGCCAACCATGCCGCAGTCGAGCAGGATGAGCGTGAAGGGTGCGCCCGGCTTAATGCCGTTGGTTTGAGGCGGCGGCGGACCTTCGACGCGCACGAAAATATTGCCGGGATGAGGATCAGCATGAAAGAAGCCATCGAGGAAAAATTGTTTCAGGTAGGCGCGATTAAGCCGGGTTGCGACTTCGGTACGATCCACGCCAGCACGCTCGAGCGCAGCATAATCGGTGATCTTGATGCCGCTGATCCGTTCCATGATCAGCACGCGCCGGGTTGAGAGTTCAGGGTACGGTTTGGGGAAGTAGACACCTGGCGTATCGGCAAAGTTGATCCGGAAACGCAGCGCGTGTTGCGCCTCGCGCTCATAGTCGAGTTCCTCTCGCAGCACACGCGCGAATTCCTCAAATAACAGTTCCAGGTCTGCCCGTCGCCGGATCAAGGGATAGTTCTTGACGACGCGCACTGCCCATAGCACGGCGCTCAGGTCGATCTCGACGATCTCATCAATGCGTGGACGCTGAACCTTGACAGCAACCGCTCGTCCGTCACAGAGTTCGCCGTAGTAGACCTGACCAAGCGATGCTGCTGCCACAGGAGTTGGATCGAAACGGGCAAAGATTTCTGCCAGTGGTCTACGGAGTTCGGTAATGAGGGTTTGCAGCACATATGGAAGCGGCGCTGGCGGCACCTCGTCCTGCAGGCCAGCCAGTTCATTGGTGATAACCGCAGGGAGAACATCGGCGCGCGCGCTGAGGAACTGACCGAGTTTAATCAGCACTCCTCCCATTCGCACTGCCAGGCGACGAAAATCGCGCGCGATGCGCTGGTAGCGCCTGACGCCGGTGCGCTGCGCGTACCAGCGCGTCAGCCGGTATCGGTTAAACAGAATGTCGAAAATGAAGACATGAACGATAACGCGGAAAAAGAACCAGGACACACGAAGAAACCGCCGCCGCCTGTGTACGGGAAAGGGGCGAAGATCGGGCGGCAGCGGTGGAAGGGCAGATATGGAACCGGTGCTGGAACCAGTCGTTGTCGGCTTTGTGACCGTTTGCACATGTCGTATTATAGCATTATGGAAACCCCAGCGCGAAAGCCAGCAATCGGTGACACTACTGTTAGCACTGCGGCTTCCCGGCGTTTTTGTTCGTCTCGCTTGCAATGAAGGCCAGCAATCGGTGACACTACTGTTAGCACTGCGACAAGGTTCTGCACTGCCTGTTTCAACCTTCCTGATCTGTCCCAGCGTCTTGTTCGGTTGCGCCCCGGTCGCTTGCAGCCTGTCACCCGTATCCAGCGCAACTCTACGCCCTGCAAGCCGCTCTCGGAGGTAGAGTTCTTGGGAGAGATGAGCGGTTTTCCGCATTCCCGTGCGCTTTTACCCCTCATCCCCCTACGGGAGTTCAGGTGTCCTGAAGCCCAAAACGAGAGAACGTACAGTTCAATCCGGTGACTTACCCGCAGCCTCCACATGCGCCAGCTTAGCTTTGACCGCTGCCCAGTCGATACGTGGCGCTGGTGTGACTGCTTCACGTTCGATCTGAGCCAGCATGTCCGCCAGCAACGCAGCGTCACTGTCCGGGTCATCAGGACCTTCGCGACTCTGTCCCTCGAGAAGCGATAGCCGCTGCGCTTCGAGCGGGCGGGTCAACTCTTCGTGTATGATCCGGCGCAGCAGTGCTTCCGATTCGTTGCGCGAGACGGTCGTTGTGAACTGATCTGGAGGATTGCTCGTCATCGGTTCCTGTGGCTAGGGTGTGCAACTCATCATTAGGTTATTGTTCCCCGAAGCGACAGTGAAGGGTAGAACCGTCATATGCGCTGTGCGTTGCTATGCCGGATCGGAACGGCTACGACGTTAGCAAGGATGGGTCGACCGCCATCCGTGTCCATCTATGCCCATCCTTGGCGATCCGTGGTTGATGTCAACGCAGCGGACGGGACGCTCATGGTACAATCCCATTGTACAGTGCCAGAGAAGACGACCTGAATGTTCGGGGTATTCAGAACGTGCGCACCAGCATCTGGCTCATTCGCCACGGGCAGACCACGCTCAACAAGCAACGCCGCTACCAGGGGATTGTCGATAGCCCGCTCACGCCGTTTGGCATGCAACAGGCGGAAGCGCTGGCGCGCCGTCTCCGACGCATTCCCTTTACCATCGCGTTCGTCAGCCCGACTGGGCGCACGCGCGCCACGGCAATGGTTGTACTGCGGGATCGGACGACGCCGATCATCGAAGATACGCGCTGGAGCGAAACGAACCATGGTCGCTGGGAAGGGTTGACCTACGCCGAGGTGTGTGCGCGCTTCCCAGACGAGTCGGTTGCACGCTTCGCCGACCCGCTGCATGGACGGGCGCAGGGTGGTGAAAGCCTGGCTGAAGTCAACGACCGCATCCTGGAGGCATGGCACGCCCTGCTGCGCGACTATCACGGCGGTCGCATCCTTGTGGTGACCCACTCAACCCCCATCCAGCTCATCCTATGCCACGTCACTAGTCTATCGCCGACCGATCACTGGCGCTGGCGCGTTGACGCTGGCAGTCTGACGGCGCTCGATGTCTACAACAGCGATGCGATCATTGTGCGCGTGGTCAATGAAACGCCGCGCCTGACGCAGCAGGGGAGCAGTGAGGAACACGCCTGAGGACGAAACCTGCGCGCGATTCACTGTTCACTACCGAACATGTTCAGCAGCATTACACCAATAATGATCAGCACAATGCCGATGACTCCCGCCGTATTCAACTGCTCGCGCCACACAATTACCCCGATGACCGCAATAGCTGCCGTACCCAGACCCGACCAGATGGCATAGGCGATGCCAAGCGGAATAGTGCGCAGACTGAGCGACATGAGGTAGAATGATGCACCATACCCGGCAATGACCAGGAGGGTTGGCAGCAGACGTATGAAGCCGTCAGTTGCTTTGAGGGCGTTCGTTCCAATGAGTTCGCATACGATTGCGCCGAAGAGAAGCGCTAGCCCACGAGGATCCATATCACCCCTTTATTGAGACAAGAGTATGCATCGTGTCACCTGAGGATACCACATCACGGCGTGCACCACGCAACTGGTGGGGACCCTTCGCTCCCATTGGCGAGGCGCTGCGTTTTCTTACCATTCTTCCCATTCCGGGTTTGCCGCCAATGAGCGAGGAAGCGATCCCGCAATCAATCCGGTACTTCCCGATTGCCGGTCTGGTGATCGGATGCATGATTGCTGCAGTTGGCTGGGGCGCCGGTATGCTATGGAACGAAACGGTACGCGCGGTTGTCCTGGTGGTCGCCTGGGGGGTGTTGACGGCAGGAATGCACCTTGACGGCTTGAGCGACACCTTTGATGGGGTGATGAGCTGGCGTTCGCGTGAACGCAAACTGGAGATCATGCGCGACAGTCGAATAGGGGTGATGGGGGCGCTGGCGCTGGCGGCGGTGCTGGGGTTGAAAGCGGCGTTTCTGGCAGGCGCCGGAGACGCCTGGCTCACGGCGGTCGTGCTGGCGCCGGTGCTTGGGCGCTGGGCGGACGTATATGGCATTGTGCGCTTTCCGCCAGCGCGCGAAGGGGGCCTAGGACGCACCTTTCAGTCGTATCTGCGTCCCGGTGATTTTGCCAGCGCCAGCGTCGCAACGCTGGCACTGGCGCTGATTGTGGGTGGCGCTGGCGGCCTGATTGCGCTGGCGCTGGTCTGGATGGTGACCCACCTGCTGGGGCGCTGGTGGACGCGCGATCTGGGCGGGTTGACCGGCGACACCTATGGGGCGCTGTGCGAGATCGCCGAAGTTGTGGCCCTGGCAACCCTGACGTTGAGCGCGCCGATGCGCCTGCTGGCGACGTGAAGCACTACTCTGAGGGCCACAGGTTCATTACGCTGCGCTGATCGCCAGTTCGCCAATGTGGTACGAATTGTGGGTCGCAATAATGTTAATCTCGCGCAGGATCGTGTGACGGTATTCGCCGCTGTTCGGCAATGGCGCAAACAGATCAACATCGGGATCGTTAATGTGGAGCACGGGTCTTCGGGTATTCACAGCGCTGGTTGCGCCGTCTGCGGGTGATGCCGGACCGATAATGTCTGCGAGAGTCGCCTGTGGCAGGAACGCTACCCCTGGCACGCAGCCGTCTGAGGATCGGAGCGGTTGTGAACCGGATGGGCAATGCTGTTCACCTGAGTGGCCAGTTTCTCCGCGTCGGCAAATCCCAGGTTCACGAAGCGCACCACTCCCGTTGCGTCGATAACCACGGTCGCGGGGGCGGTCAGGATGCCGAGATGATCGACCAGGTGCGGATACTCCGACACTGGCAGGGTGCGCACCGTCACCTGATCGCCCAGATTGGCGCTCAGTCGCGCCAGTGCCGGCGCCTGACGGGTGCGACACTCAACGCAGCCAGGGGTCGAAAAGCCAACCACGGCGGGCTTGCCCGGCGGAATGATCCCCGCGAATGGCGTCTTGTGGGCAAGGGAGCGCAAATGCTGTGCGCGCCATGCGCGGATCGCCATCCACGCCAGCGCAATCACAACAGCAACAAGGATAATAATTAGCAGTCGTTCGATCATCTTTCAGAAGCGCAGCGAAGCAGCCTGGCTACCGACTGTGCACCAGGCGCTGAATCTGGAAGAAAATGAAGCATCCGACGCAGAAGCCGAACACCAGGTTGATCGCCGCCAGCGCAACGACCAGCAGCGCCAGCGCCCATCCAACCGTCGGTGCACCGAGAAACAGCGCAAGACTTGCCAGAATGAGCACCGTCGCCCCCATCCCCTGCGCAAAACGGTGCGGCGCCGCATCTTCCTGGTGAATGTCGGGTCGCAGCAATCCGGCAGGGCGCAACACATCCCGATAGAGACGCTGGAACAGCGCCAGTGAAGGTGATATTGTACCGAGCGCCATGATGATCGCTGTTGTCGCTGCCAGCCATGGCAGGTCAGCGATGAATGCCACAAGCAAGAGGACGATCACCGCTGCCTGATTGACCCGCAGCGCAGTGCGGTCGAATCCAGGCAGGGTTGCATGATTCTGGTTTACGGACATGCCTGCGTTCCTTGCGTGACTTTAACAGATTTGCTGGTATAATCATAGGCAACTTTATCTACTTTGTCAAGTTCTCTCGAGTTGCCCTGCCCGGCTGGATGCGCCGCAGTCCCACGAACGAACGGTTCGACCTGATCGATGAACCGATCAGCGACCGCGTTCCAGTCATACCCTTCGACCTGCATCCGACCGAAGGCGCCATACGCTGCACGCTGGTCGGGGTTGCGCAGCAGTTCGATCAGCGCTTCCGCCAGTGCGCTAACGTCGCCCGGCGGCACGAGCAATCCGGCACGGCGATGTGGGACGACTTCAGGGATTGCTGCGGCAGTGGTTGCAACGATTGGCAAGCCGCTGACCATGGCTTCGAGAAAGACGATGCCGAACCCTTCCTGCACGCTCGGCAGGCAGAACACGTCGGCCTGGAAGTACATCTGCGCCACCACGTCATCGTCAGGAATGGCGCCGACCAGGTTCACCGCTGTGCCGAGGCGCAGTTCGGCGGCAAGCGCACGCAGGCGGGCGTGTTCCGGTCCATCGCCGACAATCACCGCACGCGCTCCAGGAACAGCCGCGCGAACCAGTGGCATGGCGCGCAACAGATCCGCGATATGCTTACGCGGGTACTGGCGCGCCACACAGAGGATTGTTGCGCCATCGCTGCGGCGGGGCGTTGCACGCGCAATGCGTTGCCAGCGCGCCAGGTCAATCCCTTCGGGAACCAGCTGCACCCGTTGATGCGCTACGCCGTAGTGTCGTCGGATCGCTTCCCGGCAGTATGCCGAGGTCGTAATGACGCCGTCGGCATTGCGCGCGTTGATCCTTTCGAGCCGTGATAGCGACCAGAGCAGGCGCCGCACGAAGCCCCGTTCCTGGCGCGCTTCTTCCGCCAGAACCCCCTTGATGCTCACCAGATACGGTGTGCGTCGCGCGCGCTTCGACCAGAGAAAACCATCGATGTCGAAGCCAACGACAAGATCGTACCGCAGGCGATTGAGGAGCGCTGGCACATGCAGGTTGAACAACAGTCGGCGCACCGTCAGGTTGCGGGGCCAGGGCTGGATGGGCGTCAGGCGCGTGACCTGGACGCCGCGCCGCTGAAGTGCGCGTTGCAGTCCGCCGATTGCAACGGCAGTACCGCTCCCTTCTGCACTTGATTGAATCCACGAATCGATGAAAGCGATATTCACAACGGCTCTTCCTTCGGTATGACTTCTAGCGATGAGTGCAGCATTCCACTGCACAATTGTACGTTATGGCGGAAACGGACGGATGTCCACGCAGAGACAAGGACATCTGGCAGCGCTAATCGGAGAGTGGTCGGGCGATGACGATGCGGAAGCCAATGTTATAGCGCCAGTAGTCTGGTGGAAGATGGCTACCGCGATACGTGGCTCGTGCATGGGCGGTGGTGGAGTTGAACGACGATCCGCGCAGAATGTAGTGCCGTCGCTTTTCCGATCCCGTTGCGCCGGATGGATCGCCGTGGAGTCGTTCTGAGGGCGCGGGTCGTGCTCCGCCCGCTGTGTCGCTTCGTCGTGGTGGAGCGTCGATGCTACTCGCTGTCCATTCCCAGACATTCCCGATCAAATCATGAACGCCGTAGGGACTGACGCTGCCGGGGAAGCATCCCACCGGCGTCGTCGCCCAGCGCGATCGTCCATCCGGTCCGGCGCGGGTCTCGGCGACATTCGCAATTCCGGCGATCCAGTGGTCGCCCCAGGGAAAGCGACGTTTCACGCGCGCGCGCGGTCCCCAGGTAGCCGCCTTCTCCCACTCGGTTTCGAGCGGCAGACGAACGACCATGCCCGCTGGGAGACGCCCCTCGGCCGCCAGGGTGCGTGTCAGCCATGCGGCATAGGCCATAGCATCATGCCATGTCACCCCGACCACAGGCTGAGCGGGATTGTTGAAGCGCGGATCGAACCAGTAGCGCGGTTTGGGATGTCCGGGGCGCGCCGCCAGGAAGCGTGCGTACTCTGCATTGGTGACCGGGTAGACACCAATCTGATACGACGGCAGATCGATCCGCTGCGCTGGTCGTTCTTCGTCGTAGGGTGCATCATTGGAGCCAAACACGAAAACGCCAGCGTCAATCTGCGCCAGTGGCGGCAGCGGATCGGCAAATCGCGGGTCACCCAGGCGACCGAGCATCAGTCCAGCACGCACCCGATCCTCAACAGCAACGGTCAGATCGGCGATTATTGTCAGCAGGCGCTGCTGAACCTCGCGCACTACGTCTGGGTAACGCTGCGGGTCGATTGCTTCCAGGCAGGAAGATGCCAGGATTGCCGCCTGTTCAGGACGAGCAGTTGAAGCGCCAGTGCTGAGTCGGAGGGCATGGCGCGCAGGTTTTGCCGATTGTTGTGGCGTTTTCGGGGCGCCTGCATCTCCCGCGTCCCGGTTGCGGTCTGGTCGTCCGATCAGATGCCATAGCGTTGCAGCACTGGCATCTTTCTCCTTCTCAGCGTGGCGGGGAGGCTGCAACGAGGGATCACTGGTGCGCAGCCATAGCGCAAGCGTCAACGTTTCGTGCCAGGTCGGATTATCAACATAGGGCGCAATCGTCGCCTCGAAGTCGTCAGTGCGCGCCAGAGCATACGCCGCGAGAAACATGCGCAGCGCGCGCTGCGGCATCGTGTATGCCTGCGGAGGCGCATCGCGTTCGGGATCAGCAAGCAACCCGACATCAAGCGCGCGCTCAATAATCGCCGCTACCTGCGCATCATTGGCGTCCGGTGCACCATCGCGCACCAGTTGCTCGACCATCGGGCGGGTCAGCGTCGCCGGATGCGCATCATCATCAGTCGCACGTTGCAGCGCCAGCGCCAGCGGAGCGAGTACAGTGACGGGCAACGCCGCTTCACCCCACAGCGCGGCGAGTACCCGCTGGTAGACTACAGCGCGCGCCGCTGGGAGCGTATGTCCGCCCGCATCGGCAACAACGGCAATTGCCAGCGCGAGCGGCTCGAAGGTCAATGCGCGCAGCCCGTCGTCGATCAGCAGTCGCCCCTGAAGATCGGCAATCTGTTCGGCGATTGACCCGCCCCGCTGCAGCGCCGTTGTTGGCGTGTCAACCTTCGTCGCCTGATCGCGTACGACTCGCCGTCGGTTGAGCGCAGTGAGCAGACGGGCGACCATATCATCGACGTGGGCGCGCTCAAGGGGCGCGAAATGCACCCGCTGGAACCCATGGGCGTGCAGCAGGCGTCCTGGCGGCGGGTCGGCAGCCGCATACGGTCGACAGGCGCACACGTAGCGGTTGGCAGGAAAAGCGGCGACGATCTGCGTGACGACTGGCGCGCTGTGTGGTGTCACGTCATCGATAACCACCAGCGCCTCGCCAGCGTAGAGCGCCTGCAGTACCATTCCTGCATGCATTGCAAGATCGTTTGCGTGCAACTGCGCTTCGATCAGCGACCTGGGATTGGCGCCTGGATCGATCTGCGGTGGCATCTCGATCACGACGGGCAGTGGAATTGGCAGCGACCAATCGACAAGCGGAGCTGCGGCACTCTCTGGTTCTCCTGTGACTGCCGCAGCGCACGCCAGCGCCAGGCGACGTACTGCGATGCTCTTCCCGCTGCCAGCGCCCCCTTCGAGCGCCAGGCGCACACGTGGCGTGCGCGCAAGATCGGCAAGTGTCTGAGGGGAACCTGCGCTGTCGCGCACAGGAACAATCCCCCGCTCGACATAGATTTCCGTCAGCGGGAGATGACCAATGCCAAATGCTGCGAGACCGGCAATTGGGGCCGAACGAAGCAACTGGCCCACAATGGCTCGATAGTACTTCAACGCAGTGCTGTGATACAGGCAAACCGAACAGATCGCCCCCAGGCGCCGTTTGGGACAGATGCGCACAGGTTCGGGATATTATACCGCTTTTTCTACAGTACATCGTAGGTTTTTGTGCAGTTCGCCGTATCTACTATCAAGTGTAAAGATTTTCTTTCGTTTGCCTTGCACCTTGACACGCGCGCCTGTCTGTGCTATTCTTGCCGCGCTATATTTAGAACTGCTTCTGGTGAACCAATACAATATGTGGATAACTTCCGTGAAACCATTGCCTCTTGCTCCCCATTAGGAACGAGAGACTGTTTCACCTGGCTTTACAATAACCGAATCGCTTTACATAGTGACAAACGGTGTATAGTATCGGCGTACCAGATGCGTGCGCCGCTGGATGTGGTCTGTCTCAGGAGGTCAGGCAAGATGACGCAGTCGAACACAGAATTGAACGGAACACACAGCAACGAATCGTCCGATACTCTTCACCCGGACGTTATTGTCCCGACGACGATCATCAAGCGGGATGGGCGCGTGGTTCCGTTCGATGTCACGCGGATCGAGAATGCAATGGCGCGCTGCTTTGCCAGTTTTGGGCGCATACCCGACACGCCCATTCCCGAACTGGCGCAGCGGGTAGTCAACATTGTTGCTGCCAAGTCGCAGGGCAAGCCGCCGACTGTCGAGGGCGTGCAGGACATCGTTGAAATGGTGCTGCAGGCAGCAGGTGAGTTCGAGGCCGCCAAGCGCTATATTCTGTACCGCGCCGAGCGCGCCAGGGAGCGTGAGCGTCGCCCTATTCCCGACCACGTTCGTCGTGCGTTCGATGAGGCGCGCGTCTATTTTCCGACCCCATTGCAGCAGTTTCAGTTCTTCGACAAGTATTCGCGCTTCAACTACGAGTTAGGGCGGCGCGAAACCTGGATTGAAACCGTTGATCGGGCGGTCGATTATCTCTACGAACTGGCGGGCGACCGTCTCCCCCGCGAAACATACGAACGCATCCGGCGTAACATTCTCGAGATGCGTGCGATGCCGTCGATGCGCCTGCTGGCGATGGCCGGTCCGGCCGCACGTCGCAATGCAGTGGCGATCTACAACTGTAGTTATCAACCCGTTGAGAGCATCGACTCGTTTGTCGAGGCGTTAATCATCTCGATGGCGGGGTGTGGCGTCGGCTTTTCGGTCGAGAGCCGGTACGTTGAGAACTTCCCGCGTATCAAACGCCAGACGGGGAAGCCGCCGGTCACCTTTGTCGTCGAAGATTCGGCGGAGGGATGGGCTGATGCGCTACGCTACGGACTGGAGACCTGGTTTGAGGGCGGCGATGTGCATTTCGACCTGTCGCACCTGCGACCGGCAGGGGCGCCATTACGCACCAAAGGCGGGCGCGCTTCCGGTCCCGAACCGTTCCGCGCTATGCTTGATTTCGTGCGCAACCGCATTTTTGCCCGGCAAGGGAGTTTCCTGCGCCCGATCGATGCCCACGACATTATGTGTGCGGTCGGCAATGCAGCAGTGAGCGGCGGCGTGCGGCGCACAGCGATGATCTCCCTTTTCGACTACGATGACGATGAGATGCGCCTAGCGAAAGCAGGTGATTTCGAGCGCGAGAACAGCCAGCGCTGGAATGCCAATAACTCGGCAGTCTGGCCTCGCGGCGGATTGACGCAGCGCGAGTTCATTCGCCTTTTTATGGAAATGATCGAGTCGCAGCGCGGTGAACCGGGTATTTTCAACCGTGAAGCCGCCAACCTGATGAAACCGGCGCGACGCAAGGAGGCGGATTTCGGAACCAACCCGTGTGGTGAAATTGTGTTGCGCCCGTGGCAGTTCTGCAACCTGAGCGCTGCCGTCGCTCGCGTTGATGACACCTTCGAGACGCTCCGCGACAAAGTTGAGGTGGCAACGATCATCGGCACAATCCAGTCGCTGGCGACCCACTTCCCTGGCTTGCGCCCGATGTGGAAGCAGAATTGCGAGGAGGAGCGTCTGCTTGGCGTTGATATTACGGGGCAGATGGATAGTCCAGTTGCGCAGGATGCACAGGTCAAGCGGCGCCTGAAGGAGATTGCGATTGAGGTCAACCGGCAGACGGCGCTCAGCCTTGGCATTAACCCATCAGCGGCGATCACGTGCGTGAAACCAAGTGGCAACTCGTCACAACTGCTCGACTGCTCTTCCGGTCTGCATGCTCGCTGGGCGCCGTACTACATCCGCAACGTGCGTGTCTCAGTACACTCGCCACTATTCAAGGTATTGCGCGATGCTGGAGTGCCGATGGACCCGGAGAACGGTCAGACGCGCGAAAACGCTACGACCTGGGTCGTCCACTTCCCGGTCAAGTCGCCTGAGGGCGCAATTACGCGCAACCAGCGTTCAGCCATTGAGCAGTGCGAATACTGGTTGCAGAACAAACTGTACTGGACGGAGCATAATCCGTCGTGCACTGTCACCTATAAGCCAGACGAGGTGATCGACCTGATGAAGTGGGTATGGGATCACCGCGATATGATCGGCGGGCTAACCTTCCTTCCATCGTTTGATGCACAGTATGCGCAAATGCCCTACGTCGAGATCACGAAAGAAGAGTACGAGCGGCTGGCAGCGGAGTTCCCGGAGATCGATTTCAGCAAGATCTGGCGCTATGAGGAAGAAGATCTGACGACCGCCGCGCAGGAACTGGCATGCATGGCTGGCGTGTGCGAGATTGAGGTTCCGCCTTCGGCATAAAGCGAGGGAAGGACCGATCAGGAGTGAAGCACACGCTTCGTCCTTGATTCTGTGTGAGATGCACCTCTACCAGAACAGGCAGGGGCGGAATGACCGGGCACAATCGAGGACACGCACTTCCGCAACCACTCTAACTCCTGGAAGGCAGCATCCTTACCGATAGGGCGTTTTCTAGCGTCTCCCAGACGCGCACTCTCAAGTTGGGGCATCAGGAAGACCGATGCCCCTCTTTCACGCGCTGCGTGCGGAAATGATGCGGAGAAGTGAGGGGAAAAAGGCGTCAAGATACGGCAAACACCTCTCGCCCCTGAAAAACTCTCTACCTGTGAGATGAGGTAGCGTCCAGGCGACGCTACCCACGCGCTAGCAAGTAGTCGTGCGCCGCTAGCGCGGCACGCGCCCCCTCACCGATCGCAATCAGGGTATGTTCGCCATACGCTGTTGTCACATCGCCAGCAGCGAACAAACCTGGCAGAGATGTGGCATTCCGTTTGTCCACAATAATGAACCCATCTTCGTCAGTTTCGACCAGCCCCTTCACTATTGACGAATTCGGGGTTAACCCGACATCAGCAAAGGCGGCATCGACCGGAAGCCGACGCACCTTTTCCTCGTGCTCGACCACCACCGTATCGACTGATGAATTGCCGGTCACTTCCCTGACCGTATACCCTTCGAGAATCTCAACATTCGGGCGCTTCCGCAGGACAGCAAGAATCGGATCGTCGGCAGGAAATGCGGGCGCTACCAGGTACAGTCGGGCAACTGTCCGGGCGAGTTCGGCAGCGCCGCGCAGTGCGCGCTGAGTGCATCCAATGACAACTGCTGTCTTCCCCGCGAGTGCGCGGGCGAACGTTACTGGTGTATATCCAATGCCGTGATTGATAAATTCGCGCCCTGGCGCTTCGATCTGTCTGGGTACGGCGCCGGACGCAATAATCACTGCCGCTGCGTGCAGCGTTCCGGAACGCTCTGTCTCAATCTTGAAGACATCGCCCTCCTTCGAGACCCGATGCACGCGGTCGAACAAGGCGCGTCCACGTTGTGTCGTCACCTGACGCTCGAACGCCTCTACCGTTTCCGCGCCCAGACGGGTAATCTCTTCCGATGTCGTTTCGGGAGTATCGAGGTGCACAAGAATATGCCCCACCAGAAAATCGGTGTCGGCGTGGATGGTGAACTTCTGATTAATCTTCCCGCCCAGATTTTCATAGATGACCATGACGTCGAGTTGTTTGTCGAGGGCGTAGGCCGCTGCTGCCAGGCCGGCGGCGCCACCGCCGACAATAATTAGGTCGTGCATGCTCCCCCTCCTTGGTTTCGTCCAACTGCTGCAAACCGGCGTCGAAGCCGGAACGACCGACAGGCGTTGTGCTTATCCTTTGAGACGAGTTCGCGTCAGCGTCAACACCCCCTCTACCTCTTCATCGAGGCCAATCAGCAGATCTTCTGCCTGAGCGCGCGCTTCTCGCGCAAAGATCTGGTCTTCGATCACCGTCAGGTTGCTTTCGACATTAATCAATGCTGCCGGAACCGCTGCGCGAATCAGGAGCGCAGCAGCAGCGACATCCGTCACTGCCGTGCGGTTGCCGTAGCGGGCAAGGGGAGCGCACAGCGGCAGCAGTGCAGACGCAGCGCGCGCGGTACGCAATGGGATTTCGGTCGCCTGGCGCATTACCTTCTGGATCGCAGCCCGGCGGCTCGCTGCATCCGCTTCGGTGGTGCGCGGAAGTTTGTAGACTGCCGAGAGCTGATTGAACACATCGACATCAGCCTGCGCCAGTTGTTGCAGTTCAGCGCGATACGCCTCTGCGCGCTCGTGGATAGCTTTGGCTTCCGCCTCGAAATCGGCGTACTGCTTCTTCCCAATCGTCAGGTCGCACACCATCGTGATCAGCCCTGCCGCCATTGCGCCAGTCAGTGCCGCAACACTGCCGCCGCCTGGCGTTGGCGCGCTGCTAGCGAGACGATCAAGAAACTGACCAACAGTGGTCTCAAGAAGTTTGTCGCTCATGCATGCCTCCCTGGTCATGCGCTGTTCGTGGAGTGCGCCAGGCGTCGGCCACTGCTCGCAGCTGGCTGACGACGGCGCTGCGTGCAACGCTCTGCTGTTCGCCGCTGCGCAAATCTTTTACAACGACTTCCCCGCGCGCTAGTTCGTCAGGACCGATCACCAGCGCATATGGGATGCCGCGCCGATTAGCGTACTGAAGTTGCTTGCCAAGTTTCTCGGAAGGATCGAGCGCTGTCTCGATCAACAAACCCGCTCGGCGCAATTCCTGTGCCAGGCGCAGACTCTCCGTCGCCATATTGGGGTTGAAGAGCGTCACAAGCGCCACTGCGATTGTGCGCGACGCTGGTCCCATGCCCAGCTCCTCCATCACATCGTGCAACCGTTCGATGCCAAACGCCAGCCCGACCGTCGGTATCGAACGCCCGGCGAACATGCCGATCAAATCATCATAGCGCCCGCCGCCGAGCAGCGATCCCATCGGTGGATTTTGAATGATCGACTCGAAGACAGCGCCGGTGTAGTATGATAGCCCGCGCGCCAGACGCGGCGCAATGACGATTCGTTCCTCAGGAACTCCCATCGCTCGCGCATAGTCGATAATCGATCGTACATTGTCAATTGCCTGGAGCGCCCGTTCGTCACCCTGCAATTGCTGCGCTAGAGCGTTCAGCACCTCATCAGCATCGCCCTGCAGGTTAATCAGCGCCAGAATACGTTCGGCAGCAGCAGCGTTCACACCACTCTGGAGCAGGTCGTTCCGCACCCCATCGATACCAATCTTATCAAGTTTGTCGATGGCGCGATAAATATTGCTCGCTGCAGCATTGTCGAGACCGGAAACGCGCGCAATGCCGCCGAGGATCTGGCGATGGCTGATCAATGTCGTAAAACTGGTGAATCCAAGCGCCGTCAGCGCATCAGTCAACACGGCAAGGATTTCTGCATCGGCTAACGGCGACGCTGAACCGACGATGTCGATATCCGCCTGCCATAACTCACGGTAGCGACCGCGACCGGGGCGTTCGCCTCGGTAACTCTGCCCGATCGCGTAGCGCCGCCAGGGGAACAGCAGTCGACCCTGATACTGCGCCACAACCCGCGCCAGCGGCACAGTCTGATCGTAGCGCAATGCCACTTTGCGCCCGCCGTGGTCCTCAAAGCGATAGATCAATTTCTCGTCGTCGCCGATTTTGCCATCGAGCGTTTCGGCATATTCGACGATAGGTGTTTGCAACGGCTCGAAGCCGTACCGCTCGAAGACGGACGTCAGCGTATCAATGATGTACTGCCGCAGGATCATTGCCGGTGGCAGATGATCACGCATGCCTCGAATGTTCTGAACCCGGTTGGACATGGAGCCTCGTTGTTGCGTGGTATCGTGCGTGGTTGTACGCTATGCGGCGCAAGAAACACGGAAGCCCTACTCTAACCCTGCCCACACGATCATGATACCACAACCGGATACAGTTAGACGCGAAAATAAGGCGGGAAGCGGGAAGAGTAGAGGTGGAAAAGCAGCAGATTCCGTAACATAGGAGGAATAGCGAGAAGGTGAACGGTGAAACGTAGCAGACGGGAAGGGAAGTCTGTCAGCGCCCGAACCCTAGGCCGTTTTCTCAATGGCAAGTCAGAAGGTGAACGGTGAAACGAAACGCCCAGGAATCCTTGCACGCAGCCTGACCTTTACTCCCTTTTTGGTTCTCAGTTCCCGGTTCTCGGTTCTCAGTTCTTAGTTCTCGGTTCTCAGCAGCAGATCACCATACCAGCGCCCGGGCGACAGCGCGTTCGGTTGCAACAATGGCAGGCATCACGACCCGGCGAGTGCGTCCGTATTCCATTGTCAGGCGTTGTCCGAGCAACCGCAGATACGGCTGTCGGCTACGGCGCATCCGGCGCAGTGCGTAGCGCATGGCAAGATGACTCAGACGTACCAGGCGGTCACGCCGACCAAGCAGCGCCACGCCGGGAATGATCAGCGACCATCCCGGAAGTACCGGCAGCAGTAAACCAAGGATGCCAGCGATCAAAAGAAGTACGCCCGTTATTCTTCGGGCAATAGCAAGGGGTCTGGCAATCAATGACCATGCCCGTTTCATCATATAACCCCAATCACTACAGTGCAAAAATACACTGTAGCGATACTGAGCGACTAGTGTTGTCTCTCCATCGCTTGCTACAACCGCTATGCTACTGTAGCAAGATCACCTTTTTGCAGGAGACTTATGATTGCTCCATATGATGACTGTACCGCATCTGAACGAAGATCGCCAGGGAAGAATTCCTCTGTCTACTCCCGACATTCCCACACGATCAACGTTGAGTCGTTGCCGAGTTCACCCGCCTCAATGTAGTTAGGCAGAATCCCGCGCAACTCAAAGCCTGCACGCAGTTGCGGCGTCAGGGTGGGATCGGTCAGGGTGCCAGCGGCGACCGCCTGTGCATACTCAAGCGGACTCATCCGGTCGCGGTAGCGCACATAGCCAGGTATCATCCCGCCGCCGACCATGCCACGCAGCCCCAGACGACGCACCAGGTCTTTGCGGGCATTGTAGAGCATACGGGAAATGCCGCGCCCCCGGTAGTCGGGATGCACACTCATATCTGCGCCATAGAGCCATTCGCCCTGCGGATCGTGGTTGGTGAAGAAATTTCCGGCGACGATCCAGTGGTAAGTGTGGGGGGCGAATGCCACAGCGCCACTGATGCGGAAGGTGCTGCTTTGTCCGACAACTCGCTCTCCGTCTAGCGCGACGTGCTGACCTTCGGGAAAGATGCGCAACTGTGACTCGAAGTGCTCGCGTCGCATGAGTTCATGATCGGCGAGTGTCGGGAAGCAGATGCGCTGATGTTGCACCAGTTGATCGATGTGCTCCGGGCGCGTATTGACGATCACAATCTCACTCATACATCACCACATAGCCGCTGCAATTCGGCGCGCAGCTGTTCAATCTCCGCTTCGGCACGGCGTCGTGCCTCTGCTTCACGTTGCGCCTGTTCTTCAGCAAGGCGTCGCGCTTCTGCTTCACGCTGCGCCTGTTCTGCGGCGAGACGCGCCTGTTCTGCGGCGAGACGCGCCTGTTCTGCGGCGAGACGCGCCTGTTCTTCCGCCTGTTGCACTCTGGCAAGCGTCTGCTGCAGTACATCGCTCAGGTCTTCAGTGCGCACGACTTCCCGCCCGCTCGCCAGGTCGAACAGGCGCAGCACAGTCTCATCACGGTATAGTTTCAGCCCTAGCTCACGGCTGATAACCCCGCCGTCGCTCTCGAACGGCAACGCCGCATACTCGCCATCGACCAGGGTAAACCCTTGCAGGGGCGGCTTCAGGTATTCCCCCAACGGGTCGAACAGAAAGTACTCGCGCACACCAAGCAGCGCATATAGGGCGCGTTTGTTGCCCTTGTCCTCCAGGCGGGTCGAGCGCGAGGTCATCTCGATCACGACGCAGGGGGCAACGCCTTCTTCCCACAATTTGTAGGTGCGCCGCAGCCTCTTGCGCACTCCCTTGACCACGAACACGTCTGGTGAGACGACGGCTAACGGGTTGCCTTCTTCGTAGTAGAACATCAAGTTGCCGCTCACATAGATATCCGGCGTGTCACGAAAATGGCGCTCCAGCGTCTCAATGGTGTGCAGGATCTCACGGCGATGGACATCAGTCTCACCCACAGGTTTGCCGTCGCTTTCCGGGTACTCAATAACCTGGGACGCAATCACCGCGTCTGTCATGCCCTTCCTCCTTCCGCCGCACCTTAGCACAGCGCCACAAAACGCAGCGCCTCGTCCAGCACATCCAGCCCTTCGTGCAATTGATCGTCGGTGATGACCAGCGGCATCAGCAGGCGAATGCAATTGGCGTACAGACCGGCGCGCATCGTGAGCACGCCATGTTCGGCGCAGTACCGTACCACCTCCAGCACCTCGTCGGCAGCCGGTTCGCGTGTCGTGCGGTCTTTCACCAGTTCGATCGCCATCATCGCCCCCATGCCGCGCACATCGCCGACCAGCGGTATCTCGCGCTGCCAGATCGCCCCCCGTTCACGCACAATCGCGCCGATCCGATGCGCCCGGCGCAGTAGTTCACCATCGTTGAACATCTTCAGCACTTCGAGCGCTGCAACGCACGCCAGCGGGTTGCCGCCATACGTGCCGCCAATACCGCCGATATGCGCCTTATCCATGATCGCAGCGCGCCCGGTCGTAGCTGCTAGCGGCATACCAGCAGCGATCGATTTCGCGCTCACCAGAATATCTGGCTCGACCCCCATCTGCTCCATTGCAAACAGGGTGCCGGTGCGTCCAAAGCCGCACTGCACCTCGTCGGCGATCAGCACGCTGCCATTGCGGTCACAGAAGTCGCGCAGGAGCTGCATAAATGCGCACGGTGCCGGGATAAATCCTCCTTCGCCCTGGACCGGTTCGATGATGACGGCAGCGATTGCTTCTGGACCGACATGCGCCACCAGCATGCGCTCGAAGGCGTCCCAGCACCGTGTGACCGCCTCTTCTTCGCTCAGCCCCATGCGATAGGCGGCAGGGAACGGCGCACGGTACACTTCGGGCGCGAACGGTCCGAACGTCTTTTTGAACGAATACTTGCTGGTCAGTGTGAGCGTCAGCAACGTGCGCCCGTGATACGCCCCCTCAAACGCAATGATCGCCTGGCGTCCGGTTGCGGCGCGGGCAATTTTGATCGCATTTTCGACCCCTTCGGCGCCGCTGTTGGACAGAATGGTCTTGCAGGGACCGCTGATCGGCACGACCGTATTAAGATGCTCACACAGCGCGACATACGGCTCATACGTCCCAACGAGCGCGGAGAAATGGATCAGTTTCGCTGCCTGATCTTGAATGGCAGCCACTACCGACGGTGGGCAGTGTCCCGCATTCAGCGCCCCAATACCGCCGACGAAATCGATGAATGTATTGCCGTCAACATCGGTCACCAGCGCGCCAGATGCACTTTCGATGGCGATCTGATGCGCCTTGTAGAGACCATTCGGCACAGCTGCTTCGCGTCGCGCCAGCAGTTCGCGCGAGCGTGGACCCGGAATGTTCGTACGGAGATTAATGCTGCGCGTCGGCGCGGTGGTCATGGCGACTCCTTTCTGTGGCGGCGGAAAGAACAGTCTGTCAGCAGTCGGCAACTGCCCCCGCCCCGATCACTGACGCTGCGGAGATAGTTCTGACTATAGCACAGGTTTCGGGCGCCAGCAAGGATTACTCGGCTTCGTACCCGCTTGCGTCTTCGATAATAACCTCATAGCCGTCGTCGCAGCGACGGAAGCGGATGTGTCGGGCGCCTTCGATGCCGCGTCGCCGTAGCTCGTCAGTGACCTGGTTGCGGATACGAGACCATAGTTCCCCCTCGCCGCCGTAGTACCGTTGCAGCAGATTGTTCAGTTCATCGTCGGCCTTCCAGCGAATCATACGATTTCTCTCCTTCGTCCCTCTTTTGCGAATTCATGGCTGACTGAACACCTGCCTTAATAGCCTGTTAAGTCGAACTTAATGTTTCATTCGCCACAGGTTAATGCAGGTGAGGTACCAATAGAAATGCTGTGCTGATACGATTCATTTTTGCGCACGATGGTGCATCCGAGCATCCTCACATCCGATGAAATATGGATGCTGGCTGTGCCATTGTCGTGGTAGCCTGAGCATGAAAAGAGCATTATCGCATTCGCGCTGGCGCATCGGTATGCGCGAATGGTACGAAAGGTTATTGTTCATCCTGCTGATCACTCCGAATATGCTGCTCCTGGCAGCATTTACCTTCTGGCCCATGATCTACAATGCCTATCTAAGTGTGATCAGCTGGAACTTTCTCAGCCCAATCCGGCGATTCGTCGGTCTGCGCAACTATGAGACTGTCCTGACGAGCGATATTTTTCGGATCGTTCTGATCAACACGGCGGTCTTTACTATCGTATCAGTCGCAGTCACGATGGTGCTGGGTCTGGGTCTGGCATTGCTGCTGAACCAACCACTACGCTTGCGCAATGGCGCCCGCGCAGTACTCTTCACGCCGACGGTGCTGTCGGGTGCAGCAATTGCAATTATCTGGATCTATATGTTCGATCCGCGGTTCGGACCTCTGGCGCAGATCATCAACTGGTTTAGCTCACTGGCACACTTGTTGCCAGCGCGCTTTTCCGAGTCCGGGCTGGTGGAATGGCTTGCCAGCGTCAGATCGCCGCAATGGCTCTCTGACCCTAACTGGGCAATGAGTGCGCTTATTATCGTCTACGTCTGGAAAAACCTGGGGTATGCTGTTGTGATCTACCTTGCCGGTCTACAAACGATAGATCGCACCCTGTATGAAGCTGCTCGCATCGATGGCGCTGGCGCGTGGGCGCAGTTCTGGCATGTGACCCTTCCAGGTCTCTCGCCAATCATGTTCTTTCTGTTGGTCACCAGTATTCTGGCATGCTTCCAGGCATTTGACATTATCAGAGTGATGACTGACGGCGGTCCGGTGAATGCTACCAATATGCTGGTGTATCACCTGTACGAGCGTGGCTTCATCCAGTCGCAGGCTGGTCCGGCGGGTGTGGTGGCGATGGTGATGTTTGTGCTGATGCTGATCCTGACTATCCTGCAACTACGGTTCATCGAGCGACGGGTGCATTACAGTTGAAGGCAAGATTGCGCATTGCATGTGGGAGTATTGAGTGCGGGAAATGGATCAGAGTGTGGAGTTCCAGCGCGATATCGCGACGAGGCAACGGTCGAGCTGGCGCGCCTGTACGCTACGGCACGGCTGGATCTGGCACATGATGGGATATGCAGCGATAGTGCTGTCGGTAATCGTGATTGGCTTGCCAATCTACTGGATGCTAATCGCATCCTTCAAAACCAGCCGCGAGATCTACACAGTCCCGCCGACCTGGATCCCGCTCAACCCCACGCTGGACAACTATCCCGCCGCCTGGCAAGCAGCACCGTTTGCCCGCTACTACATTAACAGCATCATTGTAACTCTGGTAACCACTATTTCGAAGATGACCCTGGCGGTGCTGACAGCGTATGCGCTCGTATTTCTGCGCTTTCCCGGCAAGAATATCGTCTTCCTAATCGTGCTTGCGGCACTCATGGTGCCAGCGCAGATCACAATTGTGCCAAACTTTCTGACAATGGGCGATCTTGGGCTGGTCAATACGTACTGGGGGTTGATCCTGCCCGGTGCGGCGACAGCGTTCGGCACTTTCCTGATGCGCCAGTATTTTATGACATTGCCGCGTGAAGTGTTTGAAGCTGCCGAGATCGACGGCGCTGGTCATATGCTGCGATTGTGGACGATTGCGATACCATTGGCAATGCCAGCGCTTGTCACAACCGGTCTGTTTGCAGTCGTCAATGAGTGGAACGAATTTCTCTGGCCCCTGATCATCACCAGTACCGAAGATATGCGCACCCTGCCAATCGGTGTAGCGCGTCTGCTCGATCAGGAAGGGCTGGCGCGCTGGGGTGTGGTGATGGCAGGTACGATGTTCGTTGTAATGCCAGTTGTGCTGTTATTCGTCTGGTCACAGCGCTACATCGTTGAAGGGATCGCGTCTGGAGCAGTGAAGGGGTAGCCCCGAGTGGGATTGAGGGTTGAGATGACCGGTGCAGTCGGGCATTGATTGCACCGGTCATATCAGGCGTCAATCCTAGACACAGATGCTGACAAGAGGAGAGAGGAGTCCATGGCAACGATCAACCGACGACAATTCCTGCGTAGCGTGGCAGCTGGTGCCAGTGCGCTGACGCTGGCTGCCTGTGGCAGCGGCACGACAACTGAACCCACAGCAGTGCCGACGCAACCCGCAGCGGCGACGACGCAACCCACGGTGGCGCCGCCTACTGCGATGCCTCAGGGCGCGATGGGTTCAACCGTCGAAATAACCTACTGGGGGTCATTCAGCGGCGTACTCGGCGAGGCGGAGCAGGCGACCGTCGAAGCTTTCAATAGTATGCAGCAGGATGTCAAAGTTAACTACCAGTTCCAGGGCAACTACGAAGAGACGGCACAGAAGTTGACCGCTGCGATCCAGGCGCGGCAGACCCCCGACGTCAGCCTGCTCTCGGACGTCTGGTGGTTCTCGTTCTACATCAATGGTCATTTGCAGCCGCTCGACGACCTGATGGCAGCCGAAGGTGTTAAGCGCGAAGCCTACGTCGATGTGCTGCTCAACGAAGGCATCCGCAAGAATACCGTCTACTGGATCCCGTTCGCACGCTCGACGCCACTCTTCTACTACAACAAGAATGCCTGGGCGGAGGCAGGGCTTGAGGATCGCGCGCCGAAGACGTGGGACGAATTCATAGAGTGGGCGCCGAAACTCAACAAAGAAGGGCGTTCAGCATTCGCCCACCCTAGCGCTGCCAGTTACATCGCCTGGCTCTTCCAGGGTGTGATCTGGCAGTTTGGCGGGCGCTATAGCGATCCGGACTTCACCATCCGCATCCACGAAGAGGGCGGCATCAGAGCTGGCAATTTCTACCGTGACACGACCCAGACCTATAAGTGGGCAACTACGCCGAAGGACGTGACCCAAGACTTCGTCACCGGTCTGACTGCCAGCGCGATGTTGAGCACCGCTGCGCTGGCAGGCGTTGAGAAGAATGCCCAGTTCCCGGTCGGTACCGGCTTCCTTCCGGAAGGACCGGCTGGCTTCGGGTGCTGCACTGGTGGCGCGGGTATGGCAATCCTGGCGGGCCTGCCTGCAGAGAAGCAGCGGGCAGCAATGAAGTGGATCGCCTTTGCCACCGGTGAGGAGTGGACAATTAACTGGGCGCAGCGCACGGGGTATATGCCGGTACGCAAGGCAGCGGTGCAATCGGAGAGTATGCAGAAATATTTTGCCGAGCGCCCCAACTTCCGCACGGCGGTCGAGCAGTTGCCGAAAACCCGTCCGCAGGACTCAGCGCGTGTCTATGTACGCGGCGGTGATCAGATCATCGGCAAAGGGTTGGAGCGCATTACGGTTGCGGGCGAAGATCCGGCAAAGGTCTGGATGGATGTCAAGAAAGAACTCGAAGAGGCTGCCGCGCCAACCATTGAACTGTTAAAGACAGTTGAGGGTTAGGGATTGACGTCTGTCACCAGTAGCCTGTTATCCTTCGTGTGCTTAGAGAGCCGTTGCACTGCAACGGCTCTCTCTTTATGCACCGTGCATTGTTCTGTGGACTGCTCTCCTCGCTTGCGGCAACGCAGTCAGCATTCTACAATGTAAAGGAGAACGTTTTGACTCACAATGTACACATTTGAGTGCAACTATGATCCACATAGATATTGCTGTTGCCAAAGTGCCGCGTCACGGCGCCTCCGAGAGCGGCGACACGCTCGAAGTGATCGAGCGCCCCGGAGGTGGTCTTTCGGTCGTTCTCGTGGATGGTCAAGGGAGCGGGCGTGGCGCCAAGACGTTGAGCAACCTGATTGCCACGCGTGCCATCACCCAACTCAAAGACGGTGCGCGGGACGGGGTCGTAGCTCGCGCTGTCCACGACTATCTGTATACCTACCGTATGGGGCAGGCGTCTGCGACGCTCAATATTCTCTCGATCGATTTTGCCAGCGGCAGTCTGCGCGTCTCACGCAACAATCCAGCGCCCTTCTTTGTTCTGGATGCTTCGGGCAGGGTGCAGATGCACAATGAGCCATCGACCCCTATAGGGTTGCATCCACTGACAAAGCCGGTGATCAGCGAAATACCGTTGCGTTCCGGAGTGCAGGTCATTATGTTTACCGATGGGTTGCTGAAGGTTGGTGAGCGCTATGGTGTTGATATGGAACTCGGCAACTACCTGGCGGGGTGGCACACGGAAGCGGATCAGCCTGCTACGGCGCTCGCCGAAGCGTTGCTCAGTCGCGCGCTGGAACTCGACCGGAACGAACCGACCGACGATATCAGCATCGTTGTCGCAGCAGTTGTTGAGCGCGCAAGCGCTAGCCGCGCACGCCGCATGACGGTCAGCGTCCCTGTTGAGCGCAGCGTTGAGCGTCACGAGGAAGCGTTGAGCGATACCGACGATTGAGATGCATTCCAGGTGTAACCGATGGTAACCACCGGGTGCTGAGTCATATGCGCGGAGAGTAGTGTTGGCTATGGCGCGCTGGAGAACAGGCGGCAGGAGTACAGGTGCTCCTGACAATGGGGAGATACGACTGTGGCGCCCCCGACGGGATTCGAACCCGTGATCTCCACCTTGAAAGGGTGGCGTCCTTGGCCTCTAGACGACGGGGGCGCACCACTGCCATTATACCAGAGATTCCCTGCCGGGCAAACGCTGCAGGCGTGTTGCGTTCGCCCGGAGAAGGCTTCAAGCGCGTGGTGCGGGGGTTTTCTCCTTCTCGTCCTGTTCGTTGAGATCACGCAGAAGATCGTCATCGCTCAGGTTGAGCGGCACAACCTCCTCATCCTTCGCTTCCGCTGGCTCCTCGTCATCTGCAGGTTCATCCAGCGGTGCGACAGTTGTATCAACCTGCGCGACGTACTTTTTGAGCGTCAGCAACTGCTTTGCCAGGAGCGGTGCCTGATCTGCAGTGAGCGCCCGTGCGAGTTCGACATCGAGCAGCGCCGAGGTTCCGGCGCCGGGCAGAACAGTGGCACGTTTGACCGGCGCGCCGAGACGTGCAAGCGCATTGAGTGCCTTGCCGACAGCGCGATTATCATCGTGCAGATGGATGCGCAGGCGACTTACCGGTCCGCCAAAATTCAGGCGCGCTTCGACCCACTCAAGGATCGTCAATGTAAAAAGAAACAACAGAGTGCCGAAGATGGCCAGCCATCCCAGACCGGTCGCCACCGTGACTCCTATTCCAGCGCACCCCCACAGGGTCGCTGCCGTCGTCAAACCGCGCACCGTTGTGCCGTGACGCAGAATTGCGCCAGCGCCCATGAACCCTATCCCCGACACCACATAACTTGCCACGCGCAACGCATCACGCTCTCCTGTCAACTCGGCAAAGCCGTAAGCGCCTGCCATCGTTACCAGGCACGCCCCTAACCCGACCAGAATGTGGGGACGAAAGCCACTCGCGCGCTCGTGCCCGGAACGTTCGATCCCGATCAATCCGCACAACACCATCGTCAGTAACAACCGTCCCATCGTCACAGGATCGATAGGACCTATCAGTCGCATCACATCCAGACCAATATTCATCTAGCGCCTTTCTCCTCTCTGTATGGTGAGATCGCTGCACAACCATCTTCCTCAGCGCAAAGCCGCCACGATGCCGCCCGTGTGTCGTCACAGCGAGCGGGCGCGTTTGACAGGTTTGAACATATGAATGTGGTCATCGGTTGCTCCTCTTCTGACCTTCCTTAACATTACGCGCTCCTCTCTTGCTATTCAGCTTAAGAGCGAATAGAGCGCGTGAGTGATCCGTGCTGCTAATGGAGAGCAGGTGGAGGCGCACCCTTCGCCTGCCCTATCTGCCGTTCTATCCCCAGAGCAGAGCGTGAGAGGGTGAGATACCGAGATGTGAGCATCAGACACCGTTCTCTGGGAGGCGCAGACGCCCTTCACGTGCATCATACTCGAACAGTTCGGCATAGCGCCCCCATTCAATCGCTGTATCGAGCGTGCTGGCAGCCTCTTCGGCACCCATAAAATCTTCCAGCTCCGTGAGAAACCGCTCACGCGGCGCGCGATGATCGGGGCGCGTGGAAAGGACGCGCCGGATGTGTGCCACCAATGGAACGCGATTCATCAGATGTTCGGCAAAGATCACTTTGCGCTCCTGAATGTCGCTCCGGGCCAGTTTCACCCCTTCCGGCAACAGGTTGATATCCCCCTCACGGGTCTGCGCGAAACCCAGCAACTCGGCTGCGTCAATGAGAGGAAACAGGTCGTCTGCATCGAGTTGCATGCCAGCAGCCAGTTCCGGAAGATCGCCGCGCCCCTGTTCCGACCCTGCTTCCACCTGCTCGATCAGCCCGATGATCTGCGCTACTTCCGCTTCCGGCAGACGCATCCCCAGGCTGGTGCGATCGCTCTCAACACCGACAGCGCCGACAAATGCTGCAGCCGGCGTCGTCATTGCACGATAGATCGTCTCGACCCTGGCGAGAAATGCAGGATCGTTACGATCACGCGGTCGAGGCAGATCGATCTGTTCGTTGCTGATGATCCGTCCGGGGTTGGAACTGAGAATAAGCACCCGGTCAGCCATCAGAACTGCTTCTTCAATGTTATGCGTCACCATCAGAATCGCCTGCGTCGGAATGCGCCGCGCTTCCCAGAGATCAAGCAGCTCGGTACGCAGGTTTTCAGCCGTCAGCACGTCGAGCGCTGAGAACGGCTCGTCCATCAGCAGGACGTCGGGGTTCGTCACCAGCGCACGGGCGAAGCCAACCCGCTGGCGCATCCCGCCCGACAGTTCTTTTGGGTAGGCGCTTTCAAACCCATCGAGACCGATCAAGTCGATTGCAGCCAGCGCCCGCCGACGACGCTCCCCCTCAGGCACTCCCATCGTTTCCAGTCCCAATTCAACGTTCTCTAGCACCGTCAGCCACGGGAAGAGCGCAAAGGACTGGAACACCATCGCCATCCCGGGCATCGGACCGGTCACCGGTCGATTGCGGTAGCGCACCTCCCCGCTCGACGGCGAAATCAGCCCGATGAGACAACGGAGCAGTGTTGATTTACCAGATCCGGAGCGTCCCAGCAGAGCGACAATTTCACCTTCTGCTAGGTCCAGATTGATGTTGTCGAGCACCAGCAGATCGTTGCCTTCGGGCGTTTTGAAGAGTTTACGCAGATTGCGGACGCTCAGGATCGTTTTCCCGACGCCAGCTGTCGTCTTCGGTATCAGGGTCGTCGCCATTGTGGTTCTCCTTTCGACTAATCCAGACGGAAGCGCGTCTCAGCCAGCGCGTAGAGCCGGCGCCAGAACAGGCGGTTGAACGCCAGCACAAGCATACCCATTACCAGCATGCCCAAACCGACGTGCGGGTTGAACTCGCCGGTGCTCCAGTAGGCGATATAGGCGCCCAGACCGGTCAGGGTGAGGGTCGTTGCACCCCATGACACGACCTCAGAGACGATGGACGCATTCCAGGAACCGCCCGAAGCCGTAATCCCGCCGGTGACGAACGCTGGAAAGATTGCCGGAATAATCAGTTTGCGCCACCATGCCCACCCTCGCAGACCAAGCACCCGGGCAGCCTCTTTCAGATCGTTTGGAATGCTGATCGTGCCGGCAATCACGTTGAACAGGATGTACCACTGCGCTCCCAGAATCATCAGTGGCGCCTGAAACAGGTTCTGCGGCAGCGCATAGGTAGCGATGAGCACCACTGCAATCGGAAAGAGCAGGTTAGCGGGGAAAGCAGCAGCAAACTGCGCCAGCGGCTGCACAAACTGGGCGACCCGCGGGCGCAATCCGATCCAGACCCCAATCGGAGTCCAGACCAGTGTCGAGATGCCGATCCAGATCACCACGCGCATGGTCGTGAGCAAGCCGAGCCACAGGCACTCCAGCACCTCCGACCACGCCACCTTGCCCGCAGGAACCATGGGCGTAGCACAGGCGGCGGCCAGATCACCCGGCGCGCCGACGCGCTCATCACGCAGCACTTCTGCCATCTCCGCACTGACTCTCGTCCCGCCTGCAGTTGCTGCGCACACATCCGACAGCCAGACCGTTTGATCAGGGTTGACCGTGACACCGACGGCAGCAAAACGGCGGGCAATCTCCGGGTTGAGATCGGCATTGACATTTGGATTTGCTGCAAGAACCCGACCATTATCGAAACCCAGCCCCAGACCGAACATATACGTCGCCAGGAACCATACTGCCCACAGCGCCGCTGCGATCACGAGCGCATACCAGATCCGGTCAATCGCACGATCAATCGGTCGCGGCGATGGTTGCGGTTCGACGCGCGGACCAGGATGGTCACCTGCTGAACGAACCGGAATGCTCTGGCGGATCGCCGTGCCAAGCGCACCCAGGCTGCTGGCGATCCCCGACCGCTGCAACAAACGCAGCATCCACGATTGTGCAACTTCCTGCGCCTCAGACTGCTCGAACTTGAATTTTTCAGACCAGGCGACGATAGGGCGGAAAATCAACTGGTCGTAGATCAGAATGATTATCAGTAACGTCAGACCGGCATACACCATCGCCGCAACATCCGCCTGCTCAATCGCCAGCCCGACATACGAGCCGACTCCAGGCAGATACTGATCATTGTCGCGCCCGACCACCGAGATGACCTCAGAGGCGACCACAAAGAACCACCCGCCCGATACTGACATCATCGTGTTCCACACCAGACCGGCATTGCGAAAGGAACTTCCAGCTTCCAGAACTTTTTCCACGGCGAGAGCCGTAACACGGCAGCAGCCTCTTGTAGCTCTCTGGGCGTGGTGATCAACGAGTGATAGAAGCTAAAGGCCATATTCCACACCTGCGAGGTAAAGATTGCAAAGATACTGGCCGCCTCCAGACCGAGCAGGCTGCCGCGGAACATGCCGAGAAAAATCGCCGTTGTCACCGTCAGGAACCCCAGGATCGGCAGTGACTGGAGGAAGTCCAGCACAGGAATGATAACAATCTCGGCGCGCCGCGACTTGGCTGCCAGGGTCGCCACGGTGAACGTGAACAGCAGGCTCAACAGCACGGCAAGGAACATGCGGAACACCGTCCGCAACCCGTAATAGGGCAGGTTGGCAGGATTTAGAGAAACAGTTAGATCAGGCGTCGTCTCATCGAATGGCTGCGATGCGCCCTGAAACGCAACCGTCAGCAACAGGATCGCCACGATCACCAGCGGGACGACCACAAGGTCCCAGGGCGTCAGCTTGAAGCGCGGGCGCAGCACGCCAGCGTCAGGAAACGTCACGCGCATACGTGTCCTCCTGAGATAGTCAAGGATTTAGCAACGAGATTCCATCATCGAACACAACGTCGTCGTTGTCAGGAGGCTTCTCACAGCCGGTATGGTCTCCGATAGCTGCGCAGGATCAGTGCTGCGTTTAAGATTGCCTGCATATCGCGCTGCTCGATCCACTCAGCACAGCGCAGGGTGACTGCAATGCCACAGCGCGGCAACAGCCTGATGAGGAACCAGTCAAAAAGACTGGTCTCCGTCTGCGGCAGTGGTGCGTTGAGTCGCAGCAGCATCTGTTCGTAGCGTTGCTGTTGACGTACTTTTGCCGCCGCCACTTGAGCCAGCAAACTTGCATGCTGTTCATTGGTTGTTTGGGCAGCGAGGCGCTGGTAGAGCAGCGCAATGGTTTGATGGTGCAGCCAGGCACGCTGCAGTGCGTCGATCAGCAACCAGCGAATCGCTGCCCGGTGTCGGATGGAGACGACTGGCAACATGACATTTCCCCGTCGGAATACCTTACTGTTTCGCCCTAGTTGGTGCCGATCAGGATGCTGACCAGATAGAAATAGAGTGCCAGCCCGGTGAAGTCCTTGATGGTCGTGATAAACGGATCGGCGCCAGGTGCGTGATCCAGTCCAAGTTTCAACATCAGCCAAGGCAACATGAAACCCAGAAATGTGGCCAGTGTCACTACTGCGGCAAGCGATAGTCCCACTGCAATGCCAAGTTGTGGCAAACCATTTGGGAGACCCTGCCAGAAATATGCAACAGTGCCGCCGATCAAGCCCAGGACGATCCCCATCAGTGCACCGATTGAGACCTCGCGCACCAGATGCCGTCCGAAGCGTTGCATATTGATATGCCCAAGCGCCAGTCCGCGTGCAAAAATGGTGGTGGACTGGGTGCCCACATTACCGCCCATATCCATAACCAGTGGAATGAACACTGCTGCAGCAAGAATAGATTCCAACACCTCCTGGAACTGTTCGATCAGGCCACCAACCGCAAGCCCACCGAGCAGCGTCACGAAGAGAAACACAATGCGTACCCGAATGGGATACAGGATTGAACCCTGGGTCAGCTTTCGGCTGTACACTTCGTCCTTACGGCGCACAAGATCGCCCACGCCAGCTTTGAGGTACATCGTTTCGGATGTGTCACGTTCAATCAGATCGATGACATCATCGAACGTTACTGCACCAACCAGACGCTCTTCACTATCCACCACTGGGATGGCCGACAGTTCACTGAATTTGAGCAAACGCGCCGCTTCGAGATCTGGCGCAGTAGCTCGAACGAAGAGACCCGTGCCGGAAAGAAGTTCGCTCACTGATCGACTAGGTGTCTCTCTGATCAATTGACTCAGACGCACAGAGCCGCGATACCGCCGATCAGCGCCTATAACGAAAACAATATCAGTTTCGTCCTGGTGGCGCGGCGAGTCGCGCAACGCCGAGAGTGCATTAGCAACAGTCGCATCTTCACGAACTGCGATATAGTTTGGGGTCATGATCCGCCCGACGCTTCCTTCGGGATAGCCAAGCAATTCACTTACCGCCTGACGTGCATCTGGGGTCAGTGTCTCTAGCAGACGCTTTGCGACTTTTGCCGGTAGTTCTTCGATCAGGCGAGCACGATCATCCGGTTCGAGTTGCGTAAGCAGTTGGACACTCTCTGGATCGCCGAGCGCTTTGATCAGATCCGCCTGATCGGGTGCATCGAGATGTTCGAAGAGTTCCAGCGCTTTCCGCTTCTCCAGCATACGAAAGATGGCGACTCTGGCACGTACGTCCAGCTTATTGAAGGTTTCGGCAAGTTCGACCAGTGACATGCCGTTGACGGTTGTCTTGATTTCTTCGGGTTTGCTCTTTGCGATGACCGCACTTGTCAGGTTCTGCATGGTAATGTTCTCCTTTCATGTTCGTTGTTCATGGAGTTGTAAAGAAACTGTTGTTCCAGACCGATGTGTAACGTTGTGCGCGTCCTTTCCTCGTTCTCCAGCAGCAAGCGCCTGTTAAGTCGCATTCAACAGAGAGACGGCGCTGGCATACTCCGATCTGACTCTGCGTCTGGCGCCTGCTTTGGGAGTCGGCTGTTTGCCGTCGCACGGCGCGGCATGGCGGTGCGCTGCGCCTGGAGTGCATTCTTCTGGATCGCTTGCCGGGTCTCGGCATACGAAAAGCGTGGATGCGGTGTGTTCGGGCGCACAAATGTCATGACCAGCCGCCCCTCCTGATCTAAAGTCCAGCAAATTGTCAGCATCGCGGGTTCCTCCTTTCGCCTTCAAGCCAAAAGTGTCCTTCTGTGCGGCGGTTGCAGGGCGCAACAAACCATGCGCGCGATCTGACGATCGGCGCCGACCGATATGCACGCACAACGGAGAGCAAGCGCTCCCTGACCGCCTGCCAGCAAGGGACAGACGGTTGTAGCGTGCAATCACAAATTGTTGTCAGAGACCTGGAAGACAGCAGCGCAACGCCGTGGATGGGAGATGCGCGCCGGGGGTGCGCACATCGGGCTTGCGCTCAACAAACAACCCTGGCGCACCTTTCTCGCCAGGGTGTCAAGAGAGGACGTAGCTAGAGCTACGCAACACTGGCGAGAAGGAGATGCGTCTGGTATGCTGTTGCGGCGCTGCGCCGCCAACTACGATGACCGCCTTCGTCCATACTTGCCTCAAATAGAAATCCCCCTGGCATTGCCAGAGGGATCGAACGCTCTTACGAACGCTCCCCCTCCGGTTGATCTTAAGCTTTCACACAACGTAACGGTTGAACCGTAGTTACCTTGGCAAAGCCCTTAAGCCGAGCCTGCTGTGCGCCCCTGAGCGTCTTTCGACGGGCCGGAGCAGTAACCTGTGTTTGTGTGAAGCCGCGCCTACCAGGGAGCAACTTCTCAGTGATCGGCGATATAATATCTCACAAGATCAGGGTTGTCAAGAGGGAATCTTCCTGTCTTTCCGGCGCGATCGGTCGCTACAGCGCATCTGTGGCGCTGTATCCAAACTGTAACTGTCCTGACTACCCTCATAAACAGAAATGGTTGCGCAGAGCGCGTCTTTTTTATCTTCTCTGAAAACCCGCGTTCGAGCTGCAACCGGACCCCATCATACAACCTGCCCTGTCGGGCGCACCTGTCGAAGGAGACGCGAATGGGCCAGAAAAACGGCTTTGATCCAAATGATCCGATTGGCAATCTGCGCAAGGCCCGCGATGCAACGCTCGACGCGTGGGCCAAGGCAATGATCAACCTGGTTAATACCGAGACGTTTGCACGCTGGATCGGCGCGACGCTCGATTCCTATCTGATCGCGTCAGCGCCGCTTCAGAACCTGATCAACACGTCGATGAAGACGTCGCTGGCGCGGCTGAACCTGCCGTCACGCGACGAACTCACCACGCTGGCGCGCCGGGTGACGCATATCGAAATGCGCCTGGACGATATTGAAATAAAGATCGACCAGTTGATGCATGCGTTGCGCACCCAAACACCGGTGATTGTCGAGATGCTCACTGAGCAGCTCGAACAGAACCGGCAGGAAGAAGTGGGACTCAATGGCATGGAGCAGCGTTTGGCGGCGCTTGACCATAAGGCTGATCAGATGCTCCAGTTGATCGAACGATTGCAGCAGGCGGCGCTGGAGCAGGCTGAGGCTGCACAGAAGCGCCGAAAAGCACCACGACCGCTTCAGCCGATGGAACCCGGAACGCCGACGCCCGAAGAGGTCAAAGAAGATCACGCTATCGAGGGGTTTTGAACCTGTGGTATGTGCTGCGTTTGAGCAATAAGGAGTATGTCGATGACGACGTTGCCTGAGACGACGCTCTTTCCTGTAGATCCGGCAAAAGTGGTAAAAAATCTGTACACTGAGGTTGAACGTCTTGGGAAAGCGTATGAGATGGGGATCAAGATCGCGACGGGCAAGCAAAGGGCAAAAGTGGCGCAGACGCCAAAAGAAGCGATCTGGACGCTCAACAAGACGACTCTCTATTACTACTATCCCCAGGCGCCAGCAGAAAAGCGGAAGCGCGTGCCGCTGCTGCTGGTCTTTGCTCTGATTAATAAACCTTACATTTTCGACCTGCGCCCAGGCAACAGTTTTGTCGAGTACATGGTGCAGCAGGGGTACAACGTCTATCTGATCGATTGGGGCGCGCCTGGTCCGGAAGATACGCATCTGACCTTCGAGGATTATGCGCTCGAATATCTGCCGCGCGCCGTGCGACGTATGCAAATGCACAGTGGGCAGCGCGACTTTAGCATGCTCGGCTGGTGCATTGGCGCAACTCTGGCGGCAATCTATGCGGCAATGCGACCAGACGACGGTTTGCGCAACCTGATCCTTCTCACTGCGCCGATCGACTTCTCCAATAAGGAAGCGATAGGTCCCTTTCCTAAGTGGCTGAAGGAAGAGTACTTTAACCTGGACGCAATTCTCGAACAGACTGGCAACTACCCAGGTGAAATGATCGATATCGGCAGCAAACTGCTCAAACCAGTCGAAAATCTGATTGGCAATTATTTGCGGTTGCTTGATAACCTCGACGATCCAAAGATTGTCGAGTCGTGGCAGGCGATGAATACCTGGGTGAGCGATGGTGTCCCGTTTGCTGGTGCGGCATACCGGCAACTGGTCGTCGATCTCTACCGCGAGAATCGCTTGATGAACGGCACCTGGATCATGCGCGGTCGCCCGGTCAACCTGGGAAACATCAAAGCATCGCTGCTCAATATTATTGCACGACAAGATCACATCGTGCCGCCATGTCAGTCGGAAACGATCCTGGATCGTGTCAGCAGTACCGATAAACATCAGATCATCATGCCAGGCGGTCATATCGGCATTATGGCTGGCAGCGGGGCGCGTCGCGGCTTGTGGCCACAGATCGATGCCTGGCTTGCCGATCGCTCAATCTGATAACGTTATCATCAACGAGGAGATGAAGACGATGCGCCTGAAGGATAAGGTTGCAATTGTGACCGGCGCAGGTCACGGCATTGGTAAAGCGACCGCGATTGCCTTCGCTCGCGAAGGGGCGCACGTCGCCGTTGTTGACATCAATATGGCCGGCGCTGAAGCGACAGTGGCAGAGATTACCAGGCTGGACGGTAGAGCGCTTGCCATCCAGGCTGATGTCTCTCAAGCAGCGTCGGTGGAGTCGATGGTCGAAACGGTGCTGGCGTGGGGTGGTCGAATTGATGTGCTGCTCAACAATGCTGGTATCACGCGCGACGCTCGCTTGGTCAAAATGACCGAGCAGCAGTGGGACGCAGTGATCAATGTCAATCTTAAGGGTGTCTGGCTATGCGCGCGTGCCGTTGCTCCGCATATGAGCGCTCAGGGGAGCGGCTCGATCATTAATGTCAGTTCTATCGTCGGGCTGTATGGCAACTTTGGTCAGTCAAACTATGCCGCAACCAAAGGCGGTGTCATTGCAATGACCAAGACCTGGGCGCGGGAACTCGGTCCGTCGGGCGTGCGGGTCAATGCGGTAACGCCGGGATTCATTGCCACTGAGATGATTGCGACCGTCCCGGAGAAGGTGCTCCAGACTGTCTGCGAACGCACGCCGCTACGCCGACTCGGTAAGCCGGAAGAGGTCGCTGCAGTGTATGTCTTCCTCGCGTCGGATGAATCGAGTTTTATGACCGGTTCGGTCATTCAGGTGGACGGCGGATTGCTCTGGTAGGTGACTGCCTCTGCCTGGTTTTCTGCTCCTTTTTGTCAGTAGTGCCGGATGTTGCCATCCGGCATTGCTGTTTTCGTCATTGTATGGTTGTGCTATGATTTACCCACTGGTCTGTATGGTTGAACTGTATGGCTGATGATCTGTTGCTCGGTATTGATGTTGGGACGACCAACATCAAAGCGCTGGTATTTGATGTCCACGGCGTCTGTGTGTCTGCTGCCAGCACAGCCACGCCTGTCGAGCGACCGCATCCTGGATGGGCTGAACATGATCCCCATATGCTCTGGCAGGCGGTGGTCGATGTCATCCGCCGCGCTCTGGCGCCGCTTGATAATCCACAACGGGTGCGTGGCCTGGCAGTGGCAAGCTTTGGCGAGGCAGGTGTGCTGGTCGATGCGCGCGGCGAGCCGGTTGCGCCAGTGATTGCCTGGTACGACCGTCGTACTGTGCCCTACGTGCAGCGCTGGAATGTTCAGGGTGATCCGCTCGAAACGTTTCGCCTGACCGGTATGATCCCCGTGCCAATTTACGGCATGTTCAAACTGCAGTGGTTACGTGATCATGCGGCTGAAGGATACGCTGCTGCGACAACCTGGCTGCATATCGCCGATTATATTGCCTTCCGTCTGTGTGGAGCGCGTGCAACTGATTATTCGCTGGCGTCGCGCAGTATGCTGTTCGATCTCCGCGCACGCCGTTGGTCGAGTGCACTGATCGATTGCGCCGGGTTGCGGGGTGATCTGCTGCCTGAACTGGTTGCAAGCGGTACGCGCATTGGTGAGGTCTTGCCATCGGCAGCAGCGGCGACCAGTCTGTCACCGGGAACCATCGTCGGCGCTGGTGGTCACGACCATGTGTGCGGTGCACTGGCGGCTGATGTACGTCGCCAGGGTGATTGCCTTGACTCAATGGGGACGGCAGAAGCAGCATTTCTGCCGCTTGACGACATCCCGCTTGATGAGCGACTGTTTGTCGCCAATGTCTCTTCCCGGACGCACGTGACCTTTGGAGTGCACGTGGCGCGTGACCGCTACTACGTGGGGGATGGCTTGTTCAGTAGTGGTGCGGCAGTTGAGTGGCTGCGCGAATTGATCGCGCCAGGTGCGTCGCTTCATGAGGCGTCTGCCGAAGTAGAAACGTTGGCTGCTTCGGCACCTCCAGGCAGTATGGGGGTGCTCTTTCTGCCCCATCTGACGGCTGGTGAACGTGGCGCGTTTGTGGGTTTGACTACCAGCAGTGGGCGGCCGGCGCTGGCGCGTGCGGTCTACGAAGGTCTGGCGTTCGAGTGGCGTCATATGCTGGAGCATATCGAAGGCATGCTGGGGGTGCGTGCTGAGACAATTCGGGTGATCGGCGGCGGAACGCGTCTGCCGGTCTGGCTCGGCATCAAGGCGGATGTGATGGGGCGTCCTTTACACGTGCTGGATATGGACGAGAGCGTTGCGCTGGGCGCTGCACTGCTCGGCGGGATTGCTGCAGGTGTCTATTGCAACGAGGATGAGGCGGTTGGCGCATTACAGTTGAACAAGCGCACTATTGTGCCTGACGATGCGACACACATGCAGTACGAACGCATTTACCGCCAAGCGTTTCTACGCCTTGCGCCTGCGCTGACGCCGGTGCATACCGCACTTGATGAGTTGGAGGCGCCATGATCAGAACGATCATCTTCTTCCACATGGCGCCAGCTGAACGCTGGATGACCTGGCCCGCCCACGAACCATATGTTCCGGCTGAATTCGCTGCCGACGGGTTTGTGCATTGCACATCAGGGGAAGCGTTGATGGCGCGTGTCGCCAATACGCTATACCGCGACACTCCTGGCGATTTTGTACTGCTGGTCATCGATGTGGATGCGCTTACAGCGCCCGTGCGCCGAGAGGCACCTGCTAGTGCAGATCTGGCACCTCTCTTTCCGCACATCTATGGTCCGATCAACCGGGAAGCGATTATCGAGGTTCGGCGCATCCAGCGCGCCGCCGATGGCGTGTTTCTGCTATAATCAAAGCACTATCAGGCAAGGACAAGCGTATGGCTGATACAACGCGACATGCTAGAGCGCGACGCAAGCCAGGCGACGCCGGACCGACTGAAAAAATGCGCGAGTATCTGGAGGTCATCTACTATTTGGCAGCGCGCGGCGAGCCGGTGATCAGCGCGCGTCTGGCAGAATGGATGCATGTCACTCCACCAACGGTCGCCGATATGGTGAGCCGTATGGAGGATCGCGGCTACATTATGCGCGATGGGCGCGGTGAGATTTTGCTGACCGATGAAGGGTTTCGTCTGGCAGAAGCAATGGTGCGGCGGCATCGCATCCTGGAGCGCTTCCTGGTGGACGTGATGGGGTTGCAGTGGCACGAAATTCACGAGGAGGCAGTGCGTCTGGAGCACGCACTCTCGCCGCGCCTGGAGGAGCGTATCGAGGAGCTCGTTGGCGACGCCACCACCTGCCCCCACGGCAATCCCATTCCGGGGCGTTGCGCCTCGTATCCAGGTTCAGTACGCCTTGATAAGGTTGCGTCCGGGGGAGTATTCACGCTGCAGCGCATCTCGGAGGAAGCAGAAGAAGATACCGTTCTGATCCGCTATCTGCAGAATAGTCATCTGGTTCCGGGTGAGCGTTTTGCTATCATCGATTGCTCTCCGGTCTATGGGGTCACCCTTCAGCGCGACGACCGACAGATCACCCTGTCGCCGCAGATTGCCGCATACCTATGGGGGGATGTGACTGCTACCTGATCCGCCCGAACTGACGCTCGATCTGGGTCATCGTCAGCAGAATCATGGTTGGGCGACCGTGAGGGCATGTGCGTGGCGACTCGCACTGCTCAAGTTGCATCACCAAACTGCGCATCTCGTCGAACGAGAGGGTCTGCCCTGCGCGCACCGACGTGTGGCATGAGAGGGTGATCAGCATTGCTTCGCGCCAGTCGTGGGGCGTTGTGCCGCCCCGCCCGCTCAGATGATCGGCGATTTCGAGCAGCGCAGTCGTCAGATCGCCCGGATAGAGCACTGCCGGAATGGCGCGCACGCGCAGGCTGCGCCCAAACGGTTCCACAACAAATCCCCATTCTGCCAGCCGGTCGGCGGCAGCGATAAGTAGGTCGTGCGCGGTTGGCGGTAGATCGACCACCTGCGGCATAAGCAGTTCCTGACTTTCCACGGCGCCGGCGCCGCGCTGCGCCATCAGGCGCTCATAGGTGATGCGTTCGTGAGCAGCGTGCTGGTCGATCAGATACATGCCGTCGGCTGACTCGGCGATGATGTAGGATTGCGCAATCTGCCCGATGATGCGCAGCGGAGGAAGCCTGGACGCGCGGGTTGGCGGCAATGGTTCAGGGGACGTCACCGGCTCACGTTGCCATGCGCTGTGACCCTCGTCTGCCCAGGCGTTGACCTGAGCTGGCATCACAGGCGGATCGTCGGCGGTCATCCGAGGAAACGCTTCCCACCTGCTCTCGTGGGATGTTCCCAGGCGGCGCAGTTCAAACCGGCGCTGCGCAGTCTCGAGCGTCGCCGGCGCACTGGGATCGTCCCAGGGGCGCACGCCACTCTCCAGAAGCGCGCTGCGCACCGCGCGCCCCAGCGTACTCATCACCCGCGTCGTGTCACGGAACTTGACTTCGCTCTTGGTGGGATGTACATTCACATCCACAGCAGCCGGATGTACATAGATGTTCAGGATCGCCATCGGGTAACGACCCTTCATTAGAAGTGTATGGTACGCTTCTTCGATCACGACGGCGATCTGCCCGCGCGGCTGGATAGCGCGGCGATTAACGAACAGATGGATCGCCGCACGGGAACTGCGGGTCAACCCAGGAGGCGAAACCAACCCGCTGACCTGCACCCATTCCACGCCTTCGCCGGTCGAAGCATCAACCGGCAGCAGTTGACGCGCGACATCAAGACCGTACACCTCGATGACTGCGGCGCGCAGATCGCCATTGCCACTAGTGCGCAGCGTCACGCGCCCGTCGATTGCAAGGCTGAAACGCACTTCAGGGTAGGCAAGCGCATACTGGGTGACAACCGACGTAATTGCAGCGGACTCGGTGGCGTCGGAGCGGAGGAACTCACGCCGAACTGGCGTATTGTAGAACAGGTTGCGCACGCTGATTGTCGTGCCCGGCGAACATCCGCGCGGCATGATCGCCTGCACCTCGCCGCCTGCTATCCGCAGTTCAACGCCAACGTCCGCCCCCGCAGCACGAGTGATGCAGATCACCTGTGCAACAGCGGCGATTGATGGGAGCGCCTCACCCCGGAAGCCCAGGGTCGAAATCGCCCACAGATCGTCAGCGGTAGTCAGTTTCGAGGTGGCATGACGTGCAAACGCCAGTTCGACCTCATCGGCAGGAATACCGCACCCGTCATCCTGCACTCGGATTTCACGCAACCCGCCGTCGCGCGCTTCGACCGCAATGCGGCGTGCTCCAGCATCGAGCGCATTTTCGACCAGTTCACGGACCACCGAAGCGGGGCGTTCGATCACCTCACCAGCGGCGATTTGAGCAGCTACTGTCGCGTCGAGCACTCGTATTGGCATAGCGACCCTGCCCTGCATGCGAACACGTATGCGAGTATTGTACCATACTCCGGCGTACTATGGCGTCGGGGTGCGCCTCAGCAGCGTCAGCGGTATCGGAGTGCGCGTCGGGGTGGCAATAAGCGTCGTCGGCGATGCACCTGACGTTGCAGTGGCCAGTGGCGCGATAGCTGGCGCAATCGTGTCGGCAAAGCCGGGTGATGGCATTACCATACCTGGCTGTGTTGCGGAAGGCAATGATGTCGGAGTGCGTGGATGTGTTGCGGATGGTAATGGTGTTGCTGGTATGGCAGGAATAATGGCAGGGTTTTGAGTTGGTGGCTGGAGTGTGGGAATATCAGCAGTTGGGGGAACGTAAGTTGGCAGCACTTGGGGCGCTACAGCAGGTGGTATCGGTTCGGCAGGCCCAAAGTGTGCCGGACCCGGCGCCAGCACCGACGGATATGCCACAAAGAGGGTCATTGCTACAAGCCCGGCAAAGAGTGTCGTCGCCAATGTCGCCCCCAGCCAGTTTAGCCGTCGAGGCACAGACTCACGCTGTGGTGGAAGTGCAGGCAGAGAAGCGACAGTTAGGGGAGCAGCGGGTTGTGGCGAAATACGTTCGGTGGCAGGTTCTGCCAGAAACTGGGCTGTCGCGGGGAACTCGACAGTTGTACCTGCTGCCGTTGCAGGTAGTTCGACGGTTGTGCGTTCGGGTTCAGCATAGCTGGTTGTCGCTGGAAGCACGTCAAGTTCGTCGACACGTGCGACAATGACGGTGATGTTATCCGTTCCGCCACGCTCATTCGCAAGATCGATCAACCGATCAACCGCATTGGCAAGGGGCATCGAGCGCACAATCTCGTAGATCTCTTCATCACCGACCAGACCGTGCAATCCGTCAGAGCAGAGGACCACCACATCACCCGCCTGAAGCGGAAGATGGAACAGATCGACCTGCACCTCAGATTGATACCCCAGAGCGCGGGTAATCACATTGCGATAATAACTCGACCGCGCCTGGTCGACGGTGATCACCCCGGCTGCCACCTGCTCGCCAACCAGAGAATGGTCACGTGAGACCTGACAGATCTCGTCGTTACGGATCAGATACGCGCGGCTATCGCCAACATTGGCGACGTGCAGCATCCCCTTGTAGAACAGGGCTGCGACGCCTGTGGTACCCATTGCGCCGCGCCCTTCAGCGTGAATGCGCGCATTGGCGCGCTCGAATGCACGGCGCAGCGCATCAACGCGATCAGGGGACGCATCACTGTAGTAGGTGCTGAGGATCGTCTCGATACCGAGCCTACTGGCAACTTCACCAGCGGCATGCCCTCCCATTCCATCGCAGACGATTAGCAATTCGCCGTACTGCTCGACCCCCGCGCCTTCGCCGACACCGAAATTGTCTTCATTGTGATCGCGCGTTCTGCCAACGTCAGTGCGAGCGCTGTGGCGTAGTTTCATAGGCTCCTCCGGCGGGAGGCATCCATCAGCGACGCGCAAGTATACCATGCCAGCAGATCGGGTGCAACCTGTTACGCTTCTCGACGTTACATGGAGTGACCATATTGAAACAATTGCTATCTTTCTGCCGACCCAACCCACATTTCGACACAACCAGGAGGACGTGCAATGCATCGCAGCCAGCAACACAGCCGGTTTTTCATCCGCAGGCTCGTCGCACTTCTCACGCTTGCCTTTTCCGTAACACTTCTCGCCCCATCACCTGATCCGGTTGCATACGCGAACGAGCCTCTTCTACTCAAGACATTTTCTCAGTTCTCCAGAGCAACGGTCTTTCGTGGCATGTTCTTCTTCGCCGCCAATGACGGGGTCCACGGTTTCGGGTTGTGGCGCAGCGACGGCACACCCGGCGGAACTCAACTGGTCAGGGTCATTCGTCATGGCGTAGGGAGCAGTGAGATTCTGGGATTTCGGGTTGTCGGCGATACCCTCTTTTTTGTCGCCGATGATGGAGTGCATGGTTTCGAGTTATGGCGCAGCGACGGTACGCCCGATGGTACAACGCTGGTGCGGGATATTCGTCCAGGACCGGTAAGCGCGTTCGGAGGGAACGAAACGCTGGCAGTGATGAATAATACGCTGTACTTCATCGCCAATAGCGGCGAGGTCGGTTTGTGGCGCAGTGACGGAACATACGAAGGAACTTTCCTGCTCAGAAATGGCGGGTTAGACCATTGGAGCACGCTACTGGTCAACAACGGTACGCTCTTCATTGCAACCTACGACAGTCTCTGGAAGAGCGATGGTACGCCGGAAGGCACAATACTCGTCAGGGACAGGCTCTGTATGAGTACCAGTCCGAGAAACTTCGCGTTCATGAACGGTGTGCTCTTTTTCGCCGGTGGTGAACGACGCAATGAATGGTTTATGGGCTGTGACACCGAGCTCATGCGCAGTGACGGAACACCAGAAGGTACGTTTGTGGTCAAAGACATTAACAACTCACCTTACAGCAGTCTGGGATATTTCTCGTACCTGACGGTCGTGAGCAATACACTCTTTTTCAATGCTGACGATGGCATTCACGGGCGCGAATTGTGGAAGAGCGATGGCACGGCAGCGGGCACGGTTATGGTCAAAGACATCAACGAGGGTTCCAGGCATGCGCTGTACCCGACTCCTTTTGTGGTCTTGAACGGGACGACCTTCTTCATCGCCGAGGATGGCGTTCATGGGCGCGAGTTGTGGAAGAGCGACGGCACGGCAGCGGGCACGGTTATGGTCAAAGATATTATTACTAACGACCTCTGGCGTTCCAATCTGAGTAGTCTGAGTATTGACGCGAACCTGACCTCCCTGCATACCATGCTCTTCTTCAACGTCGATGATGATTTCGCTCATATGGATAAATTCGGGTTCTGGCGTTCGGATGGAACAGAAGAGGGGACAGTCCAGTTGCTGCCGGAGTGGGCGTATGCTCGCGCTGTGATCTGCGGTCAGGTGTTTATAACATCGCAGACCAATCTGTATACCCTTCTTATCGACCCCAATCGCTGCACTATCAGCGGACGGGTAACCGACGGCGCGGGCAACGGGGTGGCGGGGGTGACTGTGAGCGCGGGCGCGCGCAGCGCCACGACCGATGCGAACGGGTTCTACGCAATCAGCGGTCTGCCGACGGGCGTCTACACGCTGACAGCGACGCGCAGCGGCTATCAGATCACCCCGGCAAGCCGGACGGTGACGGTCAACGATCATCTCAGCGGTCAGGATTTCACCGCCACGCTGCTGACCTACACGATTAGCGGACGGGTGACGGACGGCGCGGGCAACGGGGTGGCGGGGGTGACGGTGAGCGCGGGCGCGCGCAGCGCCACGACCGATGCGAACGGGTTCTACGCAATCA